>JAJRZB010000395.1 GCA_024275455.1 Bacteroidota bacterium
CCGATATTGAAAAAAATCAATGCAATAAGAATAATTGACACTGTATTTAAGTACTTAGTTAATTTCACTACGTTTTTTTTAATTCTGAGAATAAAAAACAAACATATAAAAAATATTGTAAGCCAGATATAAATTAGAAAAGAGTTACCTGTAGAAACTATTTTGAATGGAAAATAATGATAAAATAAATTGTAGAATATTCCATATGAGAAAAAAAACACTAACCATAAAGACACAGTAAAGGCTTTTTTATGTTTATGTTTAATAAATAGGGTAAGAAACAATTGCAAAAAAGCAACTAGGATTATAATAATAATAAGCGGTAGAATAACTTGATGAAATGATACTTCATCTAAATTATTAGAATAAAGAAACAGAATAGGAAAAACTCCAAATAAAAATGGATGTAGAACAAATAATTTTTTCATATCACATATCCATTTTTACCATTAAATATAAAAATCTCTCTGATTCTTTTATTTTTTCGGAATATTTTATATTAAAATATTTTCGAAATTCTTTTTAAAACTCCTTTTTTGTGTAATTTGGAAAGATATCTTCCCTGGTTGATAATAATCTTTGAACTTGGGAATCATGCTTTGGCACGAATTCAATAATTAACGAATTGCATGTATTATTAAAAAACTTTGCTATTTTGTTCAGCGGTAAATTATTAGAAATTGCCAAATGATGAATTAAAGCAAGAGCTAATACAGCATCAACCGGACCCCGTTCTTGTAAAGACATTCTTTCTTTATTTTCCCAACCAATGCCCGGGGTTGGATTTGATAAATCTAGAAGTAGAGGGAGAATATATATATCATTATTTTTTATACAATTAAGATAATTTTTTTCAACCGCTGCAGGATCAATATCAAATGAAATTGTTTGAATTTCTTTTTCAGATGCTATTTTACTAAACAAACCATCGTTGGCTCCTAAATCCCAAATATTCTTTGGAGAAATTTCATCAAGAAAATCGGAGACTAGTTTCTTTTTATTATTTAATGCATTAATAGTGTAATTGGTATCTTCATAATAATTTGCCCATTCAGTCCCAAAAGGTTGCCAAGAGAGTTTTTTTATTGCTGATTCCAAACTATCAATAATTCCAAGAAAAGAATTCTTACTAATTTTCTGCTTTGTTTTACTTATTTGTTTATTTGAATAATGTTTCTGAGTTTTGGCATGTAAATGAATGTGTGTAAGTATTGAAAATGAAAATCTTGTTTTTGTTGGTAAAAGCTTACTTGCCAAATCCAAAGGTATTCCATCTATAAAATTTTTAATTAATTGATTTAATCTAATATCCTTTAAGCTCATCAAAGCCAATGGAGCGAGAAAATGTTGACAGAATTGTTTATATGCAACCCATGGTTCTCCTTCCTTATATTTTTCAAATGAAAGTGTATCAATAAAAACTGGTTTACCTTTTAGGAATTGTATGTTATATGCACTGCTGTCTTTAAGAGACATTCCGAAACTTAAAGCGATTTTTTGAATTTGTAAAGTTGTTAATGCGGCATCTTTTAACTGGCTAAAACTCCATTCATATGGATAAGATATAAAGGGGATTTTTTCGGGTTTGATTATTTTATAAACTTTATTTGATATAGCATAATCTATATCAACTTCATCATGAGGTATTAATAAATTGGTATCAACAAGAGCTTTGTAAAGACCACTTTTAATAAGATAATCGTAATTATCTTTATATAAATTATTAACCTGACGATAAAGAATATCGTTCCGTAGAAAAAGAAACCCACAAGGATCTCGGAAAGAGCCTGCAAGTTTTTGAGCAACCATTTTTTAGTTAGGTCTTAATGAATATGAAAAAATCCTTTAAAAAAGAATATAATTCTTTTCCAAAGATTTTTTAAAACAAAAAATGCTCCTACTATAGAAGCAATTATTATTTGTAAAATCAAACTACCCGTTCCAGGATCGAGGTAAGCTAAAATTAAGTGTTTCATTTTACCATCCATTTTTTAATGTTGAACAATTATAATTAATAAAATATAATGAGAATGTCAACACCAAAATTTTCCTAATGTGTTCTAGATCACATAGTTATGGGAAATTGTTAAAGTAAAAACTAAGCAAATAAATATAGATTACCTTAATGTTTGAGTACAGATTTTGGATTTAAAAGTCCTAATTTCTTATCAAAGTGAAGTAATTAAAGGATTTACTAAAAAGTCTTCCGATTCAATGTAGTAGGAAATTATAGTTTCAATGTATTGTAACTAATAAATAAGTGATATAAAAAAAATCGAAATTTATATGTAATAATTGTATAAAAATTTCCAAAATTTATCATTTGTTCATTTTAACAGGTAATTTTAGAGTTCCATCCCCCAACAAAACGGCTTTGTAATTACTATTTCCTGCATTAGTTTTCTGTTCGGAATTAGGGTAATAAAAAATTGATATTCTGTCTTCCGAATGATTAACCAACCAAACCAAAGCTTTTTTCCAAGATTGTCCAATAGTATTTCCCTCAGCAAGATAATCATATAAAAGTGATGAACCCACAGAACCACTATGCTGTGTTCCTGCTATTGCAGCTAAACCGCTTCCGGAAAAAATATACATTCCGCCTAAATAATCTTTGAAATTATGTCTCCCGACCTCGGAAGTTAAAAGATGATAAAAAAGAACTTTTGGCTGAATGGATTTAATATCTTTCCAACTAACATCATTTGAGCTATTGATTTTATCGGAGTAATTTGCAATTAACTGTCTGCCATCTTTAGATTTCCACCAATCAGGATTAATTTCGTCAAAAAAATGACTAAAGTGATGAATTCTTGGTCCTGAAAAAACATTAATTACTCCCCACTCATATCCTTCTTCCGAACTAAGAAACTTTCGAAGAGTATCACCCAAGGTAGGAAGATAACTTACACTATCTATATCCGAATACAATTTTTCTGGATAAGCACCCCAATCTGATTTACTTAAATTTACCCCGGCGGAAACTGTAAAAGCTCTATGCGGAGGAAGTGACATTTTACCGGTTCTGTATTCATGATTTTTTCTGAAATATTCTTTTAATAAAACTATCTCATCTCCCAGTTCGGTTAATTTATCAGCACGTATTCTGCTAACCCAAATTTCCGGGACCCGACTATCATTTAAATTTAGTTTCCTTCTAATTTTATTCCAGATTTCAATGTTTGTATCTTTATGTTTATCGAGAATACCATCATTATCAGTATCTTCCCAAAGACCATCTAAATCCATATAGTAAAAATCAGCTAAATAATTATGCCAGTATGGATCCCCTTCATCTTTAATTCTGTTAAAAAGGGGAGCGGTTATATTACCAATAAAGATTGCTCCTGATAAACTTTGGTCATTTTCATAACTTTTTTGCAGAATTTTTCTTATTTCTTTATAGGAAGTTGTATCGGAAATATTATCATTAATTATTACATTATATCCGTCATTTTCCAAATCAGACTTGAATACTTCAATAGTATTTTTTAAAGGTTCAGCCAAACGGTTTTCTATTACAAGCATAATTGTGTTTGTATCATTAGTTGTATTTTCTGAACAGCTCCAAAGTAAGCTTGAAAGAAAAATTAGTTTTAAATAAGATTTTTTTTTAAGTGCAAAACGAAAAATATTTTTAGTAAACTTTTTCACCTGATAACCTTCTTTTAATTTTATACTTATAAATTGAGAACAAACTTTCTCTTCCATCACCCGGAAGCCGTAATATAAAATCGTTTTTTATTCTTGATACATAATAAGGATCATCACCGGGGATATTAATTTTTTTGTCATCAAGAATTCCCCAAAAGCAGCTTTTAATATTTAATTCTTTACAAAGTTCAATAGTATTTTTATTGCCTTTTGTCCATGGAAGGCACAAATGATTACCTGCATTAGAATCTAAATGTTTTTGAATTTCTTCTCTTGCAATTTTTAAATCTTCTAAAGTATCTGTTGTAGAAGTATTTTTGAACTCAAAATATTTTTTATTATTTGATTCTTGAGCAACAAAATTATTTATTTGATTTTTCCAATCCTCTTTTTTTTCTAAAGCATTTTTATAGATTTCTTTACATTTTAATTTAAATTCTTCAGATACTTCTAATTTGGGTCCGGCGAACATTATCGGAGCTGATTCAAAAATAGGAAGACCAGAAAACTCTGAAACATGTAACTGTTTACCTATAGATTCATAAGTATAATAAGGAGAGCCATTGAAATTATATGGAATAAATTCCATGTCCTCAGAGATATAATCAATAATTTGAGTGCTTGTAAAGATTTCTCTGTGAAATAAAGTATGCGATTCTATATCAATAAATCCTGAATTATACATTTCACTAATTTCAGCCCAATTACAAAGGGTAATATCATCCGGATCAATTTTATAAACATCCTCTATTTTGCAGTTATTATTCCAAGAATTTTTGAGATTTATTCTTAACGATCCTTCTTCCGTTAAACCGGGAATAACAAAAACCGTTGCATTCATTTGATATTTTTCAAGAAGGGGATAAGCAAATCGCCATACACTGGAACGTGCATCATCTATTGTTAATAAAACTAATTTCTCGGTTGAAATGGATTGGGGTTTTGTAAGTACATCATAAAATTCGTTAATAGATAAAGTTTTGTATCCGTTTTTCTTTAGATACTTTAATTGTTCTTCAAATAATTCAGGTTCTATTGTGTGAAATACGAAAACAGGAATTCCATCTAAACTATTGATGTTGTTTTTTGAATAAACGAATTTTGGATAACCTGCAAATAAAGATTTGACCTCTATAGCAAGTTGATCCTTTATAGAATGTTTCATGTTGAATAAAATCTAAGGGATAAGTGGTTTTATAAGTTTCCAATAAAAATTAAAAAATGATGAGAGACCTAATATGGCATATTTAAGAAAACTATATTTATTAATTAGTGCCGGAGCAACATAAAGATTACCGGAAAATAATGCTTCTTTATCAGAAACTTTTTTAATTTTTTGAACGGCTTTACGTTTTTCTAAAAAAACTTTATAGTTTTTGAATATTAATAAATTTCCCTTTATATATTCCGGGAAGACCCCTTTTATTAAAACAAAAGCAGCCTGCATTAATTCATAAATAAAAAATACAGGTGTTGCCAGAATTATTAAAGGTATTGAATAATGTGATAGAATAAATAACCATCTGTTATAGGTTTGTCCGACGACCCTATATTTACGTATAGTATCAACAATCTTATTTTCATGAAGTGCAAATGCAGTAGGAACATATAAACATTTGTAGCCGGCACGTAATAACCTTTGGAAAAATTCACCATCGTCACCCCATGCCGTAAAGAAGTTTTCATCAAATCCGCCAACTTCTATAGCATATTCACGTCTGATTAAACAAATGCCTCCTCCACTATTTGAGGTAACCTTAGCAATATTTTCGTCAAAAATTTTATCTCTTTGTTCAGATATTGCAGCACCAATATAGTGGACTTGCGTTCCGGCTGTATATACTTTTTCCGGTTGATCCCAATACATTAATCTGGGTGAACATGTAGCTATTTTATCATCAGATTTTATTTGTTGTAACAGCTCACTTAAACAATTTTCATCAAAGTCCAAGTCATTATCAGTAATAAAAATATATTTGCTTTCTGCAATTTTAAGGGCTTTATTTCTTAAAATATTAGCTTTTTTTGTATTAAATGGTAAAATAATAACTGATATTTCTGGAAAGTGTTTCTTTATTAAGTCGGGAGAATCATCAGTTGAGTGGTCATCAAGTACTGTAATTTTAATCTCCACATCCTTTGATTTATACAAAGACTCAATGGTAGTAAGAACAGTATTTGCTCCGTTGAAATTAATTATAAAAACTTCAATAAAATTATTATTCATTCGTTTTCGCAAGGTTTTTTTCAGAAATAATTTGTTCTTTGGTTGGAGATTTATAGAATAAGTAACCGCCGCCGCCAAGAATAAGTGTATTAAGGATATCTAAGAATGAGTTCATAAAAGAAATCATAACAGCATCACTGACTGACATTCCGACAAGTGAGAAAAAAGCTACAAATGCTCCTTCTCTAACACCTAAACCGCCAACTGATATCGGTATCATCATAACAAGCATTATAAGCGGGATGAATAAAAAGAAATAAACAATTGGAATATGAATTCCGAACGATAAAGAAATAGCGTAATAAGTAAAAACACGAGTTACTTGAACAAGTAGAGTTACCAAGAAAGCAAACAAAAGTGTTTTCGGATGTTTCTTGTATTCTAAAATTGAACCGTGAAGTTTTAAGAGGTTATCAAAAATTTCTTTTAATTTAGTTTTCCGCGGTGAAAATTTAGTTAATATTTTAGTTGTCCAATCCTTTTGAAACAAATAGAAGAAGGTTGCTGCTAAAATAAATAAAGCAACAATTATTAACTTTAAGTTAAACTTTGCAATTAAATCCCCGGCAAAAAACACAGAGACTACACCAAATGTTAATAAAGAAAACATTCCTACAACTCTATCTACAAAAACCGAAGAGATGCTTACAGATTTTTCGGAATTATTTTTAACTAAATAATATCCTTTTACTACATCTGTGCCTAAACTGGAAGGGAGAAATAGTCCTAAAAAACTGCCGATTGCATTGATAATAAATAACCTTCCGAAAGAAATGAAAATATCTCTAACTCTAATTAGTAAATTCCATTTAAATGTTAGCTCAAATCTTTCTGCCAAGTTTAGTAAAGAAGCAGTTGCTAAAAAAAGTAAATTTGCTTTCTCTAAATTATTGGCAACCGTATCCCAATCAATATTAAGAATTAATATTGTTAGAAGTGAAATGCTAACTAAAGCTTTGAGAATAAAGATTATTGTTTTTTTCTTAATCATTAAATATCTTAGCAAATAATAAAGATCATCAGCTTAAACTATTGTTTAACTTTTATGTTGAAAAGTTTTTCTGCATTTTTATAATATATTTTTTCTAAAACCGAATCGGGAAGGTTTATACCGTAAATTTTCCAACTTCCCTGGTTAATAGCTCCTTGCATTGGATAGTAGATAAATTCATTATCAGTTTCTAAAAATTCCCAATGAGCTTGATAAAATTTCTCGACAGTCCAGCCTTTAACTCCATAGAGAGAACCTCCATCTGTACCGAATACTATTCTATCCTGATATTTTATAAAGAACTTTCTTGTTGTATGCGGCTGTCTGCCAAGTTCGGATAGAGTGGTGCTTAAATCAAGATAATAATTAGGATAAGTATCTAAAAGATAACCTGCATAGCTTAAGTCATCAGTATTCCAGCCCATATGACATCCGATAATTATTGTGTTAGGATGTTTTCTAAGAACATTTTCCCGTCCTGGCATAATTGTTTCCTTGCTTGGAAATTCGGGACCATAGTAGCTCCACTGTGGATATCTTCTTAACTCGATATATCTTTCATTAAATCTATCAACAGGAAGGAAAAAAGCAGGAGCATCTCCCATGTGCCATAGTATTGGAACATTTAATTCCCCGGCTTTGGCCCAAAACGGATCTAAACGCGGATCATCAACAGGAAGAATTTTTCCTGTTTCATCTCTGGTTTTTAATCCTAAATTTTTCCACAATTCTCCATCGGCAATTGCACCCATTTTTATTGCCCTTTCCAATTCACCTGGTAATTCTGCTATTCTTTTATCGGTCATTATTCCGGGTGGAAATCCGGTGGGCCACATATTTTTAAATCTATCAGGATATTTTCTTGCATAACGATTTAGCACTGTCTCTAAATCATTATTTTCAACATCGGTATTAATAACAATACTTAAACCGACAGAATCCATAGATTTAATTAAGTTTTCCGGTGAAAGTACTCTCTTATCATATTCAGTTCTAAAAAACGAACTCAAATGGGCATTAACATCTATTACAGGAAACTTTGCTTTTACTACCTTTTTTCTTTTTACTTTTAAGGTATATTTAGGATCAAAGTCTGATAATAATATATCTTGCCCAAGTAACAAATCTACAACTTTACTATATTCAGAAAGTTTTAAAATAATATTAGACGGATATTTTGTTTTAATATAGGTTGTTTGTAAAAGAAACAAATAAAGCAAAATGCCAAATACTATTACTCCTATTGAACTGGGTATTATAGATTTAACATTTTTCTTAATAATAACAAGTAGTGGAGCAATAATTAATAGACAACCAAAAGTAAGTGCTACAACCTGAAAAAAGAGTAATCTTTCTCTTCCATCTGTAGCTAAGAATTTTGTTGGGCTAAAATTTTCAACTAAATAGGATGGAGAAAGAATCAGACCAATTATTGTAATAACTATTCCTAAAGCAACTATTCCGAATAAATAATGTGTTATTTTATTTTTCTCAGAAAGCCTACTTATTATTACTCCGCTTACAATTAAAACAATGCCTAATGAAATTAAATAGTATCTCATTAATTCAATTTTAATAATTTGCCATTCTAATTGTGTAGTTGAATTAGCTAAGAGTTCTTGGCTAAGAAATAGCCCGGTAACAAGGAATAGTCCACCAAAAATAACCAGAAGAAATGATGGCTTTTTAAACATTTTTGAAACTCCTTTCGAATAGAATTATTTTATTATAATCGACTTTTTAATATTTTTGCCGGAACACCACCAGCAATTGTATATTCAGGTATTTTACCCGAAACAACTGCTCCCGCTGCAATTACCGAACCTTTACCCACTTTGCTTCCGTCTAATAAAACAACGTGTGCAGCAATCCAAACATCTTCTTCTGTAGTTACTCCACCTTTTCCTTCAAAATCGGGTTGTTGATTTATCGGTATATCTGTTCGTTCGAGTTTGTAGTTTCCACCGCCAACAATATAAGAATATGCAGCAACCAAATTATCTTTACCGATAACAACTTTATTGGAAGAAAAAATTTCACAATTAAATCCAATATTCGCTCTTTCTTTCAGAATAATTTCTCCACCTTTGCAACTTAAAATGGAATTTCGTCCAATAAACACTTCATTTTCTAATGTTATTCCACTATTTTCGGAACCTTTTGCATCCATTAATACGTTATCATCAATAATTACATTATCTCCTAATGTAATTTTTTTCGGATGCCTTAAAACAATATTTGAACCGAAAACCGCACCTCTTCCCACGCTTCCAAGTAACATAGGATAAAATTTACCTCGTAAAAAAACACCAACTGCCCCCGGAATTCTGGAAAAGAAGAGGACGATAAGTTCATACTTAATCAAGTCTGAAAACTTATTGCTGCCGATAACTAAATCCATATACCTTTGGATTTTTGATTTTTTTTGTCCCGAAATTGAATCTTGAATTTTAAAATCTTTGTTACTCATATTTTCTTCTTATAATAAATTATTATTTTTATACCATTCAGCAGTTCTTTTTAATCCTTCATCCAAATCAATCTTTGGATTGTAACCGAGCATTTCTTTTGCTTTTGAAATATCGAAAGCTCTGTCTTTTATAAAGAAATCTATTCTCCTTCTGTAAATAGGAGGTGAAATACCAAGAGGTTTACAAATCATTTCACAAAGTGCCCCGGCAATCCAAACCGGCCATACGGGAATAGATGATTTAGGAACAGGTTTATTTAATACTTTTGCTATTTTCTCAACAAGTTCCGAAAGTGTTAAATAATTATTACCTCCAATTGTAAAAATCTCATTGTTTGCTTTTTCACTTTCACCTGCTAATCTAAATCCTTCAACTAAATCTTCAACAAAGGTTAAATGATATAAAACGTTACCGCTTCCTATCATTCGGAATTTACCGTTATTTATAAATTTGAAAAGTTTTAAAAATCTTGTATCGCCGGGACCATAAATGCCAACCGGTCTGACAACCGTACCTTTCAAACCTTTTTCTTTAAAAAATTGTAGAGCAAGTTTTTCGCCGTCTAATTTTGATTCTTGATAATAATCACCGGGACTATATGGATGTGTTTCTTTTGCCGGAGGATTTTTAATATCACCTTGGACACCAACAGTACTGCAATGAACAAACTTTTTTACACCGGCATCTTTTGCAGCTTCTAAAAGTTTACGTGTGCCTTCAACATTAACATCCCAAAAATAATTTTTGGGTACACCTTCAGTTCTAAATGCAGCACCAACATGATAAACTACATCAACATCTTTCATAATATCTTGAGTTATTTCATCTTTTGCCAAATCAGCATATACATATTCAATATCAAGATTTTTTAGTAAATCCAAATTGCTTGTTTTTCTAACCAAAGCTCTAACCGTATAACCTTTACCCAATAAGTTCTTTACCATATAACTTCCGGTAAAGCCGTTTGCTCCGGTAACTAATGCTCTCATAAATTTTTACCTTAATTTTCTAATGCTTTAGATAGACCTCTTTTTCTGTAATAATCTTTAAGGTCGTTTATTTCGTATTTAGTTTGTTCTTCATCCCAATTAAATAATTTGCAAATTGCCGGCGATTGATTTATTGCCGTAATCGGATTGTTTCCGATTGAAGTTCTTCGGAGAATTAAATCTTGCAAATGAACAACCTCTTCATTTTCTATTTTCGATTTTAGTATATCTTGCCAGCCATTTGTATCTTTATTACTATCCCAATTAAAATCAAATATTCCGTATTCTCTTTCCGGTTTTACGGGGAATTTTATTTCACGTTTCTCATTTATTTTTTTACCGAATATTTTATTAACCACTTTTTCTGCAACAAGTCTGGATGTAGTTAATTTAACACCGGATAAACTATACAGTCCTTTTGGTCCGTCATGTTCCGAATGATCAATAATAACTTCACGTACAGCAAGTTGGTCAGTTCCTTCTTTTTTAACAGGTAAAATACCGGTAAATATTTTAAGTATATGATCCCTTGACAAATTTAAATTCGGTATGGAAAGATTTAAATCTGCAATAAAAGAATTAATGGAATTATCAGAAGGCATAGGAATATCCTTAACATTCTCCAATTCTTCGTGAACTGTTCCCGCAAATAGTTTTCCTTTCCAAGGTCTTAGAAAATAAGCTTTCGCATTATCTTTAGGAGGTGTAATAGCTAAAGCATGATCTGATAAAGCATCAATATCAAATAAGGCATTCCAAGCTATTGAGTATTTAAATAAGTCTTTAAAATCTTTATGAAATTCTTTAGCAAGATTTCTACTCCAAGGTCCGGTTGAGTTAACTACCATAGAAGATTTGAATTCAATTTCTTCATTAGTTTCCTTATCAACGGCAACCACACCTTTAACTTGGTTTTGTTCTGTAATTATATTTTTAACCTCAACATAGTTTAAAGGGGTACAACCATTTTCTGAAGCAGCTTTTAATATTTCCAACAATACTATTTGAGAATCATCAATTGATCCGTCATTCCATATTGCTCCGCCTTTTAATTCTTTTGTATCTACGCTTGGGAAAATCTCTTTAACTTTTTCTGCTGAAATAACTTTACCGTTTAACAAACTGTTTTGTGACGGAACGGATTTATTTCTATTTAGAGATAAAATATCATTAAGATTTAATGCGGCCCACATAATTGAATTTCGTTGAAGTCCTTTATTATAAAGCGGCATTAGGCAGGAAATAGGTTTAGTTAAATTTGGAAAGTTTTCTAAGAACCATTTTCTCTCTCCAACTGATTCCTTAAATCTATGTATATCTAAAGTCTGCAAGTATCGCAATCCTCCGTGCACAATTCTAAGGCTGTTAAAACTTGTTGCAGCACCAAAATCGTTTCTTTCCAGCAGTAAAGTTTTTAATCCTCTGCAAGCGGATTCGTAGGCAATCATTACGCCATAAAAACCGCCGCCGATAATTATTAAATCATAGTTATTCTTTTTAGCTGTATTGATGTCTCTTTTCATTTTACTTGGTTTCCATTATAACTTTGATTTATTAAAGCCATCTTTGTTTCCAATCATGAAAAACTATTAATGCCCAAAGAATATGGCTATGGTTTTCTTTGCCGGATTGATGTTCTTTTTTTAACCGTTTAATTGTATCCGGTTCAAAAATGCCATCCGATTTTATTTTAGTATCCGACAATAAATCATCCATAAGAGGTTTAAATTCATTATTTAACCAATGTTTAATTGGTATTGAAAAACCTTCTTTTGGTCTGTAAATACATTCGTGTGGAACATGTTGAGCTGCAACTTTTTTAAGCAGTATTTTCATTGAATTAGAATCGGCTTTTAAACTTTCCGGTACTTGAAATGCTAACTCAACTACATCCGGATCTAAATAAGGAACTCTTGTTTCAAGCGATACTGCCATTGACATTCTATCGACCTTGGTCAAAATATTATCAACCAAATAACTTTTTACATCAACGTATAAACTTCTATCCAAAGAACCTCTATTACCGGCTTTGTTAAACAATTTAAATATATGATCCCCCGAAGACAAATTTATTTGATTGTATGCTTCGTTTGAAAATAAATTCTTTTTTAATTCATCCCCGACAAAAATTCTCCACCTAGTATGGGATAATTCATCTTCAAATTGTAATCCTTCTACAAAACGTTTTGATTTATTTATTAAGCCTTTCTTTTTTGCAGTTGGATTAAGCGAATTTATAGTTCGTTCAATAATTCCCTTTCTAATAAAAGAAGGAATTTTTTGAAATTGTTCCGCTTTATGATTTGCTAAATAAGTTTCATATCCGCCGAATAATTCATCGCCACCGTCTCCACTTAAGCTAACGGTTACATGTTTTCTTGCTAATCGAGATACTAAATAAGTTGGGAAAATTGAAAAATCACCAATCGGATCATCCATAAAGTGCATTAAGTGTTCAAACAAATCCAGTACATCCGGTTTTATGATTTCATCTTTATGATCTACTCCAAGATGATCTGCAACTTTTCTAGCCCAATCAAGTTCATTGTAAGTCGGATCATCAAACCCGATACTGAAAGTTTGAGCATCTCCCATTGAAGCTACTATTAAAGAAGAATCAACACCTCCGGATAAAAACGCACCAAGAGGAACGTCACTTATCATTTGCATTTTGGTTGATTTTTTTATCTGCCAATCTACTTTTTCAATCCATTCGTTCTCGGATAAAGATTGGAAACTTCCATTGTTTAATGGAATATCCCAATATTCTTTAGGCGAGCATTTGGGATTAGATAAATCAATTTCAATTAATTTTGCAGGTTCTAATTTATTTATCGATTTGAATAATGTAGTTTCACCAGGTATATATTCCCAAGAGAGGAATTCGCCAAGAGCATTCATATTTAGCTCTTTACTGACTAATTTACTCTAGAGTATTGCTTTTATTTCCGAACCAAAAACGATTCTCTTATTTGAAAACGAATAATATAGAGGTTTTATTCCGATATGATCACGCACTACAATAAATTTATTTTTTCTTGTATCATGTAAGGCAATTGCAAACATTCCGTTTAAATGTTTTGCAAAATCCAATCCGTATTCTTCATATCCGTGAACTATTACTTCTGTATCCGTATTGGTACTGAAGATATGACCTTTGCTAATCAATTCTTTTTTTAATTCCGGGAAATTATAAATCTCACCGTTGAAGACAGTCCAAATAGATTTATCTTCATTATAAATAGGCTGACTTCCTCCGGAAAGATCAATTATTGAGAGCCTTCTCATTCCCAGCGCAGCAGGACCGTGAATAGCCATTCCCGCTTCATCGGGACCACGGTGATACAAAGTGTTTACCATTCTTTCTAACAAATCATTAGAAACAGCTGGTGAATTATTAAAAGATACTACTCCGGCAATTCCACACATTTATAGGTTTTCCAATAATTTTTTAAGTTTAGATTTATATACAGTTCTTGAATATTCGTCTTCATAAAGTTTAATTGCATTAGCAACGATTTTCTTAGTTTCTTCTTTATTATTAAGTGCAGAAACAATTCCATTTGCCATGTCTTCAGGATTTGGTTCAACCAAAAAAGCAACATCATCAGTTAGTACTTGAGTATGTGAATATATTTTAGTTGCAACCAAAGGTTTACCAGAAGCTAATTGTTCATAAATTTTAAGCGGTGTATTTGTTCCATCGCTTCTTGGTGAAAGTAGGATATCTGCTTTATTTGTATATGCCTTTGCCAATTTTTGTTGAACTCTTCCGGTAAATTTAACAAACTCGGTAAGTTTAAGTTCATCTGCCAAAGATGAAAAATCCTTAACTTGCTGTTCTGTTCCGCCAACAATTAGAAGTTTAACTTTATTATTTTTTTGTACAACTTCTTTCATTGATTTAATAAGAATATCAATACCTTGATATTTCTCTAATGTTCCGGCATAAACTAATAGTTGTTCTCCTTCTTTTACGAAACCGTCTAAGCCTAAATCGTCTTCCGTAATTTCAGCTTCAGAGCTTTTATCAACATTCTTGAGTTTTATATCCTCAAAAATCGAATTTTCGATTAAGAAATGTTTTTCCTTGTTTGTAATTATTGTGTTAACGTAATCTCGTAAATCGGGACAAATTGTTATAACTGCATCAGCACTTTGCAAACATTTATCTTCCAAAAACTTAAAAGTATTAATTAGAAATTTTGAAGTAGTAAATTGAAAGTTTGTAAGCTGCTGCGGCAAACTTGAGTGCATGTCATAAATTAACTTGTAACCGAAAAGCGGTTTGAAAAACCATGCGAAAAAAACAGCTTCTTCATGAGCATGAACAACATCATACTTATTGCGAAGCAACAACCAGAACATTTTAATGATAATAAATACATCAAGAAATAATTTCAATGGGGAAGGACCTAATTTTACATTTCCCAAAGACTTAAACCTCGGAATTCTAATAATATTAAAATTGGGAATATCTACATCCTGACC
>JAJRZB010000042.1 GCA_024275455.1 Bacteroidota bacterium
ATTAAATATCTTATTGAAGCTGCCGAAAGAGGAAAACAAGTAGCTGTACTGGTTGAACTAAAAGCCCGTTTTGATGAGGAGAATAATATTTTTTGGGCACGGGAATTAGAAAAAGCAGGCGTACATGTTGTTTACGGACTTGTAGGATTAAAAACACACGCAAAAATGGCAATGGTGGTTCGGAAAGAAACGGAAGGCGTTAAACGTTACGTTCATTTAAGCACAGGAAATTATAACCCGTCTACCGCAAAACTTTATACTGATTTGGGACTATTCACAGACAATAAAGATATTTGCGAGGATGTTTCGGAAATATTTAATTACTTAACAGGTTATTCCGAAAAGAAAGATTATAAAAAATTAATAGTGTCACCTTTAAATACCAGGAATAAATTTTTAGAGTTAATTGAAAGAGAAATTAAAAATATTAAAGCCGGCAGTAAGGGACATCTGATTTTTAAATTTAACTCTTTGGTGGATACAACTTTAATTACAGCACTTTACGAAGCATCCAACAGCGGAGTACAAATTGATCTTATTATTAGGGGAATATGCTGTTTACGTCCACAGGTAAAGGGATTAAGTGAAAATATAAAAGTAAGAAGTATTGTCGGAAGATTTTTGGAGCACAGCCGTATTTACTATTTCTACAATAACGGAAAAGAAGAAGTTTACTTAAGCAGTGCCGATTTGATGCAGCGAAATCTTGACAGAAGAGTTGAAGATACTTTCCCTATTGAAAATGAAGATATGAAAAAATTTATAATTGATAACATACTTAAAATATTTCTATCGGATAATGTTAAAGCACGAGTTTTAACTTCCGATGGAAAATACCAAAAAGCTGGACGCTCCAAAACCGACAAACAACTTTGTGCCCACGAATATATGATGAACCACGATTCTTTTAATTCGCAAATTCAATTTGGGAAATAATTATAACCTGAGAACCCCAACTTCTTACTTGTGCCCTTGGTGAGGAAGTTGGGGTTATTTTATATTAATACTTTAATATAAAATAAACTTAAGTAGTTTTTTTATAATTTTAATAATACTTACTTGACTTATTTATTTTTTTTTTATAGATTTACATATGTTATTTATGCAAATAAGTAACATAGGTTAGGGGGTAACAAAAATAATTTTATAATTCTATTTACTCTATAGGAATATTTTGTTACCAAAAAATACTACCGGTGTTGCATTTCTTAAAGCAAAACATTTTGCTGCCATTATTTATCTACATAAAAACACACTATATTTTTACAACAAAAAAGTGAACTACCATGAACAAATATTTTAGCACTTTTATTGCTGCGTTTATTTTTACAGTAATCTTTTTTACTATGATTAACTTCTCATCTTGCGATGAAACGCCCGTTGACCCTTACGACAAGCTTAAACCGGGTAGAAGAGATTATATTTGGAAGATGGATACACTTAATATCGGGATTGGTGAAACTTTAAGTTTTAGAGATATTGTTGGTAATTCGCCTGATGATGTTTGGCTGGGAAATCTTGATCCAGGTTTATGGCATTTTGACGGTAAATCATGGGATAAAGCTTCATTCCCAGGTGTAGCACCGTCAGCTCTTTGGCTTTTCGAAGATAATACTCTAATTGTTGGGACTCGACTTGGTATAATATTTATTAGAGAAAATAATCAGTGGACAAAATCTTTTGAAATAATTTTAGATGGATATGATATAATTGATATTTTCAGCATGTATGGAATAACAAAAGAAAATATTTATGCTGTTGGCATGGCTACAAAAACTATTGTACCTGCTTATGAATATGAAAGCAAAGGAATTATTCTACATTTTGATGGAATGAATTGGAAATTTGTTAAAATACCAGAATTTAATGGCGGTGGATTCCACAAAATTATTTACCAAGATGACATTAAAACTTTTTTCATTCATGGAGCTAAAGATTGGTTAGATATCTTACTTACTTTTGATGGAAGCAAAATTAATGAAATAATGTCTTCATATGCTGGGTTTGGATTAAGTAAAATGAATGGAATAGTGTATATAAATTCACAAAAAATTATTTATAAATATATTCAAAACAAATTAGTTAAATGGAAAGATTTCACCGGTACTGATTTTTGGTCGGATTTTGTCGGTAGAAGCGAGTCAGATTTTTTTAACAACTCAGCTAACGGGTTAGGTCACTATAATGGAGTTGATTATTTAACAATTCTGGAAACCAACTGGGAATTACATACAAAAATTATTTTTGATAAAGACATTTTTGTAACTGCTGAAGACTATAAAACCAGAAAATTCATTGTTGTACATGGAACATTAAGTAATTAATCAGGAGGTTAGAGTAATAGAAATAGAACAAAGGAAGGTGCTGCAACACCTTCCTTTCAAAAACAAATGAATTTTTAGGCTGCTCACCTAACAGGGATAGTAATACCCTTTTTCATTTGTAACATAATTATACAAAATAAATCAATTTTTTAAAAACGGAGTCGAAATGAAAAAAATGAAATTTTTTACAATAACACTTTTGCTATTTTTGATATTGAGTAATTTGTCATACTCTGGTACTATTTATTTTACTAATCCAACAAACGGTCAAACAGTTCATTATATTTACTCAAAAACTCAAATTGCATTAAATTTAACATATTACAGAAGTACAAAACCTAATGGATATTTCCAATACGAGAAATTATACACACATAATGGAACTTACTCTAACCTTGGTTCAGGTGAAATTCCACAGTGGTGGTATTTAAGTCCAGGTACTTATACTTGGAGATTAGAATTATGGGAAGGACCTATTTTCCCTGGCGATGCTCACAAAGTTGCTGAACAAACAATAACATTTTATGTAAAACATACTCTTGAAATAAGGAATGATTTTAATATTGGGAGCAGTAATATTAAAATTGATAATATAACGGAAATAAGTGGTTCTGAATCCTATAAATCAATTGGAGAAAATCTCACTGTTGGAGCAATTGACCAATGGTATGGAAACAACTTTTATGCTTGGATCCCAAGCAGCGAGCCTGATAAAAGTGAGTGGAAGAGAAATAAATTAAATAGTTCAAGCGGTACAACAATTTCCTATCAAAGGAACTATAATTATTCTGTTCAAAACGATGATAATGGTGCTACAATTAAAGGATACTTAAAAATTCATCAACTACCATCAACACCTACAATTTCAATTAGCGGAGGTATTGGTGATAATCCAACTTTAACTTTTTCCGGTGGTGGTCCAAATGTTGATCATTATGTATTAAAAAAGGAATATGACTTTGATTCAGGTTATGGTTCCCCTCATTATGTTGATCCGGCAAGTTCTCCTTATACTGATAACAATGTTGAAATCACTGGAATAGGTGGAGATTTAGTCGCTCGTTATTCCGTAAAAGCTGTTGACAACTTAGGATATGAATCGAACTACTCTAATACAGTTACAACAAATGGACAAAGTTTATGGAAAAATAATAATGAAAGTATTGTAACCACCTATGAATATGGTATTGCTAATTATCCTAATCCATATAACCCGTCAACTACTATCAACTTCCAAATTAAAGAAACCGGTAATGTTACCATTACAGTATATGATGCCCTCGGCAGAGAGGTTAAAGAACTTGTAAAAGAAGTTAAACAGCCCGGCAGTTATAATATACTATTCGATGGAACAAATCTTTCAAGCGGTATTTACTTTTACACTATGAGTGTTAATAATTTTACTGCAAGTAAGAAGATGTTGTTAGCCAAATAGTATCAGATAATTCAGAATCCCAACTTCTTCCTTCAAAGTCGGACAAGCTAAGAAGTTGGGATTCTTACTTAACCCAAAAGAAACCAAAACTGTGCTACCAAGAAACAAACGGTTAA
>JAJRZB010000043.1 GCA_024275455.1 Bacteroidota bacterium
AAAGATTGGTGTGTTAACGAATTAGGTCTTAATATTGCCGTTGTTGCCGGCGGTAATAAAGAAAACCAAACTACTTTTAAGCCGGAAGGTTATAAACACAATACCGATTTTAACAATATTCTTACTAATTTTTCACCAATTTCAAAAAATAGAAATAAAATAAAATCTATGCCGCAAGAAGGTGAAATAGATATTCTCATTGCTACAGATTGTATATCCGAAGGGCAAAATCTTCAAGATTGCGATTACCTAATTAATTACGATATACATTGGAATCCCGTTCGTATTATTCAACGGTTCGGGCGTATTGACCGCCTCGGCAGCATAAACGATAAAGTACAACTTGTTAATTTTTGGCCCACTGACGATCTGAACAACTATATCAATCTTAAAGAACGTGTGGAAGCCCGTATGGCTTTGGTGGATATTACAGCTACCGGCGAAGAAAATATTCTTGACCCCGAACAGCTCAAAGATCTTATCGAAGACGATATGAAATACAGAAACAAGCAGCTTAAACGTTTGAAAAAAGAAGTCCTTGATTTGGAAGAATTAGACGACAATATTTCTCTCAGCGAATTTACCCTTGATGATTTCAGAATAGAACTTTCAAACTACATTGAAGAAAACAAAAAGAAACTCGAAGAGTCTCCTTTGGGTTTATATGCAGTTGTTCCTTCGCCTAACAGCAAAAAGGAAAAGCAGCTTTCGCTAATTGATAATCCGGCTAATGAAATTATTAAACCCGGTGTTATTTATTGTTTGCGTCAAAAAGGTAACACAGACGGAAATGAAGCGGTTAATCCGCTGCAACCTTATTTCTTGGTTTATATCAGAGACGACGGCACAGTTCGTTTTAACTATACGCACGCAAAACAAATTCTTGATATTTTCAGATTATTAGCACAAGGCAAAAAACAACCTTACGAAGAATTGTGTGATTTATTTAATAAAGAGACCAATCATGGTTTTAATATGAGTAAGTACAATTCACTACTCGAAAAAGCAGTTTCGGAAATTAACTCCGTATTCAGTAAAAAAGTGCGCAGTAAATTACAAAGCGGCAGAGACGCTGTACTAATTCCAAAATCGAAACAAGCTGCCGAACCGAATGCTTTTGAGCTTATAACTTGGTTAATTGTTAAATAATGCAATAAGAATCGAGAGTAGGAATAAAATGAAAAAAAGATCAATTATTGTATTGGATAGAAACATTACAGTAACCAAAGACGATTATATTTCACTTACGGATATGCTTAAAGCAAAGGATGGTGAGTTTTTTATTTCGGATTGGCTCCGCAACAGAAATACAGTTGAATTTCTTGGTATTTGGGAATCTGTAAATAATCCTAATTTTAATTATGGCGAATTCGCCATAATTAGAAGCAACGCCGGTCTAAACAGTTATAAAATAAGCGTTAAAGAATGGGTGCAAAAAACCGGAGCTATTGGCATTACCGCGAAAACCGGTCGCTACGGCGGAACTTTTGCTCATCCGGATATTGCTTTAGAATTCGGGATGTGGATTTCCCCTGCTTTTAAAGTCTATTTAATAAAAGAATTTAAAAGACTAAAAGAAGAAGAAAGCAATAAACTACAACTTCAATGGAACATTCAACGTACGCTTGCGAAAGTAAATTATCATATTCATACTGATGCTATAAAAGAGAATCTTATTCCCAAACAATTAAGCAAAAAAGAAATAAATATTATTTATGCAAATGAAGCCGATTTGCTTAACGTTGCTTTGTTCGGCAAGACAGCTAAACAATGGCGGGATGAAAACCCCAATACCAAAGGAAATATACGCGATTACGCTTCTTTGGAACAGCTTGTTGTTCTCAGCAATCTTGAAAGTATTAACTCTTTACTTGTAAGGCAAAATATTGAACAGCCTAAAAGATTGGAAGAGCTTAACAAAATTGCAATTGCTCAAATGAAATCACTTCTTCATAATAATAATTTAAATAAACTCAAAAAGCAATGAACAACTTAAAACTTGATATTCAAAACGCTATTCTTAACTTTAATGCCAATGAACTTTTTGATAGTTCAATTTCGCTCTTTGATATACTCGGCTATAATACTTCACGGCAAAACAAATTTGACGATAACTCTTTCAATAATTTCAAAGAATCTTTTATTGATAATATTGACACTAACTTTAACAACGAAAAAGCTCTTACGAATGATTGGAAGAAAGTTGAACTCCTTTTCCAACTTACAAACGAAGAAGTTACCGGTTTAACCGATATGTTTTCTTCCGGCAAAGTGGATAACACAATCATAGAATCTTATCTCTTTTTTGCCGTTGAACTTAAAAGGCAGAATTACTCCCGCACAAAACTTTCCGCAATTACACGCGAAATAAATAAACTTTTCGGTATGCCGGTATTGGTTCTATTTTTGTATGATAAAAAACTTACTCTTGCGGTTATCAACAGAAGACTTCACAAACGCGATTCTTCAAAAGATGTGCTCAAAAAAGTTACGCTGATTAAAGATATTCGTTTAGAACATCCGCACCGCGCTCATATTGAAATATTGTATGATTTGGCTTTCCCAATTCTTAACAATACTTATAAAGTAACTAATTTTGTTGAACTTCACCGTGCTTGGGAAAAAGTTCTTGATACAAAAGAGCTGAATAAAAAATTCTTTAAAGAACTTTCCAACTGGTATTTTTGGGCGGTTAACGAAGTGGAATTTCC
>JAJRZB010000396.1 GCA_024275455.1 Bacteroidota bacterium
GACTAAAAGCTATTAAAGATAATTTCGGAACTATTTGGTTAGTCTATCAAAAAGAGCTGTTTACACCTTTTGAAGAGTTTACTCAATCTGATATTCTATATATTAAAAGTACTGATAATGGTAACACTTGGTCAACACCTCAAGCTTTTACAGCTTACAAGGGATTTGACGGTTGGCACAATGTTAATCTTGTAAACGGTAAACCATTAATTTCTTTTTCATCAATAAGAAATACTGAGTTATTGAGCGATGAAAATACATATAACATTTTCTTTGGTATTGTGGAGGAAAGTAAAGACGTTTTAACACCTCCGGTAATTTATAACAATGAATTTATTTATATAAATAACTATCCGAAAATTAACATGAAAATTAAAGCCTACGTCAATGATGATGATGGAATTACATTTGTATTTTTTAAATATCAAATTGCTGATAATGATTTAATACAATTAGAACTATACGACGATGGTGCGCATAATGATGGACAACCGAACGATGGAATTTACGGTAATATAATTAACGGACTTTCATATAACTATTCACTAAAATACTTTTTCGAACTAAGGGATAATAGTGGTAAAACAGCAATTTCAACACAGTCAAATGTATCCTCGCCTTTTAATAATTCCTCTACTATGTATGCAATGGATGTAAATAATATCTGGCTTCCGTTAAATAACAGAGGAGTATTAGCTGATGTAAAAGCAACCGATTCAACCGGAATAAGTCATAGTCAAGGTGGATTTGAAGAATCTAATTTCCTATATAGTGGCGGTTTTGCACTTTCGGGCTACACAAATGGTAACCTTTGGGCTAATGGTGTCATGTCTGCATCTAGAACAGGAGACTATTATCCCGGTAAAGTAAATAGTGACCCGAGTAATTCCCTAAATAGAGTCTATTTCCTAAAATCAAATTATCCGGCATTTAGTGAAACATGGCAGATGTGGAAGGATGCTGTAAAACTTGGAGCTAAGTTTTATGACGGAGACGGAGACGGCATTTATAACCCGGTTGATTTAAATGGAAACGGACAATGGGATTCTAATGAAGATAAACCGGATATGATTGGAGATCAAACTGCTTGGTGCGTTTTTAATGATAATGTACCATCCGATAAAAGAAATTTTAGTAATGTTGCGCCGCAAGGTATCGAAATCAAACAAACTGTTTTTGCTTATTCTCCTCAAGTATATCCGGAATTATCTAATGTAGTTTTTATCAGGTATAATATTGAAAATATGGGAACCGTGGCTAATAGGTTAGATTCGGTCTATTTTGTGTCGTGGTCCGACCCTGACTTAGGACTTTATAATGATGACTTTATAGGCTGTGATACCTCTATAAATTCCAATTATTGTTATAATGATGGTATTGATGATAGATACGGTGATAACCCTCCGGCATTTTTTACAACATTATTGCAAGGGCCAATATCATATATACCAGGAAAGACTTTTATTGATAACAACAGTAATAATAGGTTTGATCCTGATATTGATACACCATTGGATTCTGCTAAACACTATTTTGGAAATCTTTTTGAACCGGTAATAATTCCAGGAGCGCAAAATAATACAATGACTTCACATTCTACTTATGTTAGTTCCCACCCAACGCAAGGTGATCCTGATGACGAGCACCAATTGAGATGTTATATGGAAGGCAAAAACCAGGCATGCAAATATTTAACTCCGTGTAATTGGGTGTATGGGTATGTGTTAAATATGAATTGTGAAGAAGTTAATCCAAAGTTTATGTACTCGGGAGACCCGGTTGCTCAAAATGGATGGGTAAACAGATCACCATATGATCAAAGACAATTGTTCAGTACTGGTCCATTTATTTTAGAAAAAGACACACCCGTAGAAATAATAATTGCGTACATTATCGGTAGAGGGACAGATGCATTAAACTCAATTACAGTTACAAAAGATATTGCTAAAGATGTAATTGGTTTTTACAACAATAATTTTAGTTACACACCCGTTGGAGTTAAAAATACAAAAACTAAAACAATCCCTACAAAATTTGTGTTGGAACAAAATTATCCGAACCCGTTTAATCCTTCAACTACAATAAAATACTCAATCCCAACTGTAGTGGATGCAAACTTTGCATCCACAACCAAATTAGTGGTTTATGATGTCCTCGGTAGAGAAGTTGTAACCTTAGTTAATAAAAAACAAAAACCGGGGAATTACAAAGTAATTTTTAATGCAAGTAAACTAAGCAGCGGTGTTTATTATTACCAACTCAAAACCGGTCCTTTCGTTCAAACAAAAAAAATGTTATTGCTTAAATAAGAGGGATGCATGAAAAAATTATTTTTACTCTATATAATTATTTCTAATTTTACTTTTGCCCAAATAGGCGAGATTACTAAGTTTGATGCACTCACACGACCGGTAACTATTTTGAATTCTTAAATTATGCAAACAGATAATGGAGATTTACTCTTATTCTGGGCTGACTCTGCTAAGCTTTTTTATTCCAGAAGTAAAGATTACGGTTTAACTTGGCTTCCTAACATCTTATTATATCAAGATTCTATTGCAATACATCTAATTTCCGATATAAACTCACTAAAGTTGAATAACGGTAGACTTCTTCTAATTTTCAAAACTGTAAAACATTTTCTTTTATATTCGGATGATAACGGAAATTCTTGGTCTGAACCAACTGTTTTGCCTACTATAGAAGGAATAATTAAAAAAAGATATATTAATTATTCATCCCTTGTTCAGACATCTGATACTTCAATATCCTTTATATATTCTTCTGATCATTCCTCAAACAATAATTTCATTTTCCAGATTAAAAGCGAAGATGGAATTAATTGGTCAGATAATGTTGATACTCTTCATTCTCAAAGTCAAATATCAAGCTACGGGAATCTTATTTCTTTTTCCGAACAAAATTTAATTCTGTTTTATATAAATGAGGCTAATATTAATTCCGATGATTACACTAAAACTATTTATCAGAAAAATAGTATTGATGGTGGATTATCTTGGAGTGAACCGGTTGAACTAATTTACTCTGTTGGTGAAATCAGTAGACTAAAAGCTATTAAGGATAGTTCCAGAACTATTTGGTTGTTCTATCAAAAAGAGCTGCCTACACCTTTTGAAGAGTTTACTCAATCTGATATTCTATACATTAAAAGTACTGATAATGGTAACACTTGGTCAACACCTCAAGTTTTTACAGCTTACAAGGGATTTGACGGTTGGCACAATGTTAATCTTGTGAACGATAAACCATTAATTTCTTTTTCATCAACAAGAGGTGCTGAATTATTAAGCAATGAAAATATGTATAACATTTTCTTTGGTATTGTGGAGGAAAGTAAGGACATTTTAACACCTCCGCTAATTTATAACAATGAATTTATTTACATAAATGATTATCCGAAAATAAACATGAAAGTAAAAGCATTCATTGATGATGACAATGATATAGAATCTGCAATATTTAATTATAGATTCCCTAAAGGCGATTTGATAAAGCTGTATTTGTATGACGACGGCTTAAATAATGATGAACAACCAAACGATGGAATTTATGGAAATATAATAAACGATCTTTCACACGGATATTCATTCGATTATTACTTTGAAATATTTGATAATATCAGCAATACCAGTATAACAGTACCATCTAATGCTTCCTCCCCTTTTAATGATCCTCCTACAGTTTATGCAATGGATGTTAATAATATCTGGCTTCCATTAAATAACAGAGGAGTAATCGCTGATGTAAAAGTAACTGATTCAACAGGTGTAAATCATAACCTAGGTGGATTTGAAGAATCGAATTTCATATATAGTGGTGGTTTCGCACTTTCCGGATATACAAACGGTAAATTGTGGGCTAATGGTGTTATGCCTTCATCGACAGTTGAAGATTACTTACCGGGGAAAGTATTTGGAGAGTTTGAAGAATCTCTTAATAATGTATACTTTTTAAAATCTTCCTATCCTCCCTTTAGTGAAACCTGGCAACCGTGGAAAGATGCTGTAAAACTTGGAGCCAAATTTTATGATGGCGACGATGACGGCATTTACAACCCTGTTGATTTAAATGGAAATGGACAATGGGATTCTGATGAAGATAAACCGGATATGATTGGTGACCAAATTGCTTGGTGCGTCTATAATGATGGCGTTCCATCAGAAAGTAGAAACTTTAGTAGTGTTACTCCACAAGGAATTGAAATAAAACAAACTGTTTTCGCTTTTTCTCCTCAAACACATCCGGAATTATCTAATGTTATTTTTATCAGATATAACATCGAAAATAAAGGAACGATAACTGATAAATTAGATTCGGTTTATTTTGGTATATATTTAGATCCCGACTTAGGTGATTATCCCGATGATTTAGTA
>JAJRZB010000397.1 GCA_024275455.1 Bacteroidota bacterium
TTTAAACATTCCGGAGTTTCAACAGCTTTGGTTTTGAAACCTTTTTCAGCAGCAATTTTATCTGCTTTTTCAGATTGTAATGTTTTAAATGCATCTGCGTGGGCACTTTCTTTCCAAATTTTTAATTGTTCTCCATCTTTAGCTTTCTTATGACAAGTTCCACATTTTTTTGCACCTATAAAACTATTTTGAGCACTTAAAGTGAATGTAAAACCTATAAAAATAAGTAGACTAAGTTTAACAAAAGATTTTGTTTTCTTCATTTTTATACTCCTTTTTTTTAATAGTTAGTAAAATCATCTGATTATCTTATTTACTTTTGTAAAATAAATAATATTGCAGTTACAAGCAAATATTTAATTTAGCTTGGGGTTTTTTTAAGTTAAAGTGATTTAGTATGAAGTATAGCTTACTTAAGTTTAGCAGAAATAATTGAGAATAATAGTTTGTCAATATCATTAAATATTTTGAAAGGGAATTCGTCTAGATTTAATCTTGTAAGTATTACGTCGAAATACTGTTATTTAATTGAAGAATATTACAACTAATTTCATTTATTTAATTTATTACCTAAAGGATATAAATCTAAAGTTCCTGGATTAATAAAATTAGTTTTTTTATATTCGATAGGGTCTAAAAAAATAGGAGGAATACCATGGCTTTATCCAGGAAAAAATTCTTAGATATTCTTATTGGATTAGGTGGATTTGGTTCATTAGCAGCATTTACATATCCTATTTTTTCTTACCTGAGACCTCTTCCTTCAACCGAAGCCAAGGTGAATACTGTAAAAGCCGGTACTGCTTCCGGGTTCCCTCCAAACAGTTCTCAAATTATAAAGTTCGGAAGGAAACCGGTAATATTAATAAAATCGGAATCGGGTGAGTTTAGTGCTTTAGAAGCAACATGCACACACTTGGATTGCATTGTGCAATATAAGAAAGATACAAAACAAATTTTATGTGCATGCCATAACGGTATTTATGATATTAGCGGTCAAAATTTATCCGGTCCGCCTCCCAAACCTCTTCAAGCGTATTCTGTAAAAGTAATAGATGATGAAATAGTAATAACTACTATAGTAACTTAATAATGAACAAGACGCTTTTTATATATAATACTAAATTAGGTAGATATATTACTTTAAGTTGTACTTACTATTGAATTTTTTGAGCTGCAATTTCCATGCACTCAACACATAATAATTATTTAAAATAATAGATTTTGTTAATAAAATCAGATTTAGGAAATTTAGTTACTTTATAAAAATATTACCTGCAATAAGTGAAGGATAAAAATGAAAAATAGTTTACAATCAAAAATTGAAAATTGGTTGGATGAACGTTACGACCTTTCTCCTATTCGCAAATTGATTACTCATAAAAAAGTACCGCTTCATAAACATTCTGTCTGGTATTATATGGGTGGGGCAGCACTTTTTCTATTTATTATTCAGGTTATAACCGGTACCATGCTTCTGCTTTACTATAAGCCGGGTGAAGAAAGTGCTTACGAAAGTGTTCGTTTTATTATAACCAAAGTTAAATTCGGCTGGTTGATACGTAATGTTCATAGCTGGTCAGCTAATCTAATGGTTTTCTTTGTTTTTCTTCATATGTTTAGTGTGTTTTTTATGAAGGCGTATAAAAAACCGCGTGAATTAACATGGGTAACCGGGTTTCTCCTGTTAGGAATAGCAATGGGTTTCGGGTTTAGCGGTTACCTGCTTCCTTGGAATGAATTGGCTTTCTTTGCAACAAAAGTAGGAACTGATATTGTTGGTGTTATTCCTATTGTAGGTGAAGAGATAAAATTAATGCTAAGAGGGGGCGAAGATGTTACCGGAGCAACTCTCTCAAGGTTTTTCGGAATCCATGTAGCTGTTATGCCTGCTATATTTATGATGATTTTGGGCTTGCACTTATTCTTTGTTCAAAAACAAGGGATGCACGAACCGGAAGGTTTTAGCAAGCTACCGGATGAAAAGAAAAAATACATTCCTTTTTTTCCCAACTTTATGCTTAAAGATGCAACTCTTTGGCTTGTAATTTTTGCTCTGTTGTCATTTTTAGCTCTCTATTTTCCTTGGGAATTGGGTCCTAAAGCCGATCCTTTTTTACCGGCACCTGAGGGCATCAAACCCGAGTGGTATTTTTTATTTACTTTCCAAACTTTAAAATATCTGCCTTCTCATGTTTTATTTATGGATGGTGAATTATTTGGGATACTTTTCTTTAATGTTGCCGGATTAATATGGATGCTTATTCCGTTTTTAGCAATTAAAGATAGACCGGGATGGAAAATTCAACCTATGACAGTAATTGGAATTCTTGTACTCATATTTATGATTGCAATGACAGTTCTTGGGTTTATAACTTAGGGGAGATAAAATGCGAAAAGAAACTTTTTATTCATTAATAATAATTTTGTTTTTCTCTGCTCTAATTTTTGCAGTTCAAAATGAAGAAGAGAATAAAGAACATATTGTGGTAAATACTTGTTTAACTTGCCACCAAGAAGAAGATTCAATGCCAGAAAATTTTCATGAAGAAGACATCCATATGCAAGAAGATCTTTCATGTGCCGGATGTCATGGCGGAGATCCTACTACCGAAGACGAAGATGAATCAATGAGCGAAGAAAAAGGGTTCGTTGGTGTTCCGACTAAGGCAGAAATTCCTAATTTCTGCGGTAAGTGTCATTCGGATTTTACATTTATGAGAAAATACCAAACCCGTATAGCAACCGATCAAGTATCGCAATTTTATACAAGTCCACATGGAAAAGGATTAAAGAAAGGTGATAAAAATGTTGCCGATTGTATAAGTTGCCATACTTCTCACAACATTTTCTCCGCAAAGGATCCGCGATCTACTGTTTATCCGTTGAATGTACCACGCACTTGCAATAATTGCCATGGTAAAAAATTATTAATGATGAACTATAATCTTAAAACGGATCAATTCAAGAAATACTCGGAAAGTGTTCATGGTAATGCACTTCTTAATAAAAATGATATAGGAGCACCGGCTTGTAATGATTGCCATGGTAACCACGGAATGAATGCACCAGAAGCTATTTCGGTTTCGCATGTATGCGGTGCTTGTCATCTGCATAACATGGAATACTTTACTGAATCGAAAATGGGACATGCTTTTAAAGAAAATGATTTCCATGGTTGTGAACAATGTCACGGACATCATGCTGTTCAAAAAACAAATGATGATATGGTTGGTATTGATGAAATATCCACTTGTGTAAATTGCCATGAAAAAGGTGAAAAAGGTTATGCAGCCGCAGATACAATTAGAACATATCTCGGAAATTTGGTTGCAAAATATGATTCTGTAAAAACCAGGTTAGAGGAAGTACAAGCACAAGGCATGAATGACATTGAAATCAGCTACTTACTAAAAGAGATAAAACACAATATAGTTAAAGCTAGAACATTAGTTCATACATTTGATCAAAATAAAGTTGGTGAGGAAACTGATAAAGGAATAAAAATTGCCGAATAAGCAATAGAGATTGCAAATGCCGAGATGGATGAATTTTACGGAAGGAGAACATGGCTCTCTGTTGCAGCAGTAGCTCTGCTTGTATTAGCCGGACTATTATTTATTAAATCCAGAGAAGTAAAAGAAGACGTATAAAAGGATAAAAATAAGATTATTAGAATCTTTCTAAATAAAAAGAAAATTTTATTCTTATTAAACTTATAATTGGCTTTATAGCATTGTTAAACAAGTATAGACAGTTGACTATTTCTTTTAAACATTAGTAACTTGATAGAAATAGTAAGCATTTTTATACTTTTATTAATTTGTCTTTAAATTAATTGTATAATAGTTATTAAAAAGTTTCAATTAAAAATTACGGATTCAATCCTGTATGACAATCAATACAAAATCCTTCTTCCCAATCTTCATCTTCTTCAGGATGCCTGAAATCTAAAGATTCGTTAAAACTAGCAAGTTCCATATTATCTACTGGTCCTTGACCATTAATTGTATGACATAAATTACAATCTTTGGGAATAACTTCTCCATCATCTGTACTATGAGTATCGGAGTGGCATCTAAAA
>JAJRZB010000398.1 GCA_024275455.1 Bacteroidota bacterium
AAGGCAATAGCTGCTGATTTTTCCAAAATTATTAAAGCTGGTGATATTGTTTTATTAAATGGAAATCTTGGTACTGGCAAGACAACTTTTGTAAAATTTATGTGTAAAAATATTGGTATTAATAATGCTAATAGTCCTTCCTTTTCAATTGTAAATGAGTATGTTGGAAATAAAAAAATTTATCACTTCGATTTTTACAGGTTGAAATCGATAGCAGATCTGTATGATATTGGATTTGATGAGTATTTAAATGATAGTGATGCAATTATATTTATTGAGTGGGCAGAATTATTTCCGGAAATATTACCTAAAAAGTACTTTGAAATAAAGATTAAATTTGAAGGTGAAGAAAAAAGAATTATTAAAATTTCCAAAACATGAATGATTTTAAAAAAATATTGGCAATTGAAACATCCGGGGAATTGTGCAGTGTGGCATTAACTTTTTCACCGGAAGTTTATGACGAACGAAATATTTGGATGAAGCATATTCACTCGGAAAAACTCATTCCAATGATAAAAGATTTGTTTATTTCAAATAGTATCTCTGCAAAAGATTTGGATGTAATTGCTGTTTCCAATGGCCCCGGCTCTTTTACTGGACTGAGAATTGGAATGACAGCAGCTAAGGGAATTGCTTTTTCAGCAAATTTACCAATAGTTTCTGTCCCTACTTTTTACGCTCTTGGTTTAGAAATTAGTGATTTTGTTAAGAACTATTCAGAATTTTATATTATTAACAACGCAAACTTAGAGGAATGTTATTATTCAAAGTATGTTGTTGAAAACAACAAAGTGATGATTATGGAGGAACCGCAGCTAAAAGAAAAAAGCAGTATTAATGATAATCTTGCAGTGGATAATTTAGTTTTTGGCAATCTTAGAGGACTAAAAGGTATAAAAAATATAAGTTCCCCGAGAGCATATTCAATTGCAAAATGGACTTATTTATTTGGAGAAGATTTATTAACTTTTGATTTCGATTATCTCGAACCAAACTATCTGAAAAATTTTAAGGTGAAGCAAAGAAAATGAAAAGTTTAATCGTATTATTTATGTTAGTTTCGCTGCAAATGTTTGCACAGTTTGCCGACCCAAAAATATCTCCCCAGGAAAAGACATTTGATTTTGGGGATATTAAACAAGGTGAAATTGTTACACATAAATTTGTAATATTTAATAAAGGCGGAGACCTGCTTAAAATAAGCAAGGTAAAAGCTTCTTGCGGATGCACTGCTGCCGATCCTACAAAAACGGAATTGGCTCCCAATGATTCAACAAGTATATTAGTTAAATTTAATACTAAGGGAAGGCGTGGTAAACAGAGAAAAAATGTTTATATATTTAGTAATGATCCTCAATTACCTCAATTGAGACTTTCTTTTACTGCTAACATTATTCCTGAAAAAAAAGTAAACGATCCAAATGCTCCGGTTATTAAACTATCTAAATCTGCCCATAATTTTGGGAATGTAAAAGAAGGGGATATTTTGGATTTGGAGATTGTTGTAAAAAATACCGGCAAGTCATTATTGGAAATTAAAAAAGTAAAAAGTTCATGCGGTTGTACTGCTGCCTTGTTAAGCTCAAAAAGATTACAGCCGAATGAATCCGGTAAATTAAAAATAGAATTTGATACAAAAAATTTAAGTGGAACTGTTGCAAGAACTGTAACATTGTATAGTAACGATCAAGCAAATCCTGCAAAAGTAATAACACTAATTGCAAATATTGAAAAGGAAGAAAAATAATGGGTTGGTTTAAAAGGTCTAAGCAAAATATTTCACCGAAAAGTAAAAAACTTGATGTGCCTGATGGGCAATGGACAAAATGTGATAAATGTGGAGAAATTATTTATGCACGTCAATTAGAAATGAATGCATGGGTTTGCTTTAAGTGTGAACACCATTTTAGAATTGGAAGTAAAGAATATATTTCACTTTTGCTTGATCAAAATTCCTTTAAAGAAATTGATAAAAAAATGAAATCTGCCGATCCTTTGGAATTTGAAGATACTAAAAAATATAAGGACAGAATTTCTGCAACAATTAAAAAGAGCGGCTTAAATGATGCTGTTAAAACCGGAATTGGGACTATTAACGGTAAAAAAGTAAGCTTTGCTTGTATGGATTTTAAATTTATTGGCGGAAGTATGGGTTCTGTTGTAGGTGAAAAAATTGC
>JAJRZB010000399.1 GCA_024275455.1 Bacteroidota bacterium
ACTATACTTAATATTAAACTGCGGACAAATATCCATTACTTTCATTATAATGCGGCTATAACTATTATAGTTCTCTTGATAGACCAATGCAAAACGGCAATCACCAACAACCGATAAAGAGGGATTTTTTGCTTCATAATTTCCACTAATCGGTTGGCTATTGTTTAATAAGCCCCAGGTATTACCATTATCAGTACTTGTTTCTAACCAGACCTTTCCCATACTCTCATATGTGGATATTAAATTAGTTGTATAAGGTACTTTAATAATTTTACGTTGGCTGTTGTTGGTGTAGGCGGTGGATTTGTTAGAGAGTTGCGTTCCCTTCATTACCGCTTTTACTGTGGCGTTGGCATTGTTAAATACTACCGGTGTTTCCAAACTATTTGCATATTTAAAGGTTGCACTGCCGCTTGGTGAAGCTTCCCAATTTTGAAAATAAAACTGTCTGTTTTTGCCTTGTACGTATATTGTTTGGGGAGAGGTGGACTTTACGGAGTAGAAAGGTTTATATGGGTCAGAATATCCTTGTCCAAGGAAGACACCTTGGTAATCTGACGAAGTAGTTATATAAAACGGTGAAGATTTTGAATGCCAAATTGCATCTGTGCCTCTATTACGCACATTATTACCATAATTCGGGTCTGCATAATCCCTATACCAAGGGTCTTTGAATTTAACAGTACCGCCGGTAGGTGAATAACTCTCAAGACTATTTTTTATCGAAACACCGGAATATGTGGGACGAAAATATGATTTTATATGTGTTGTAGTTGGTTCTATTTTCAACTCTGCAATCTTTATAATACTCATCATTGTATTCCAATCATGAAATTTTTCATTTGAAAATATTTCTTTTTCCGAGCTAAATGGTATTGTTATATTTGTTCCATATTTATTTGTTCTAGGCAAAGAGTGAGAGTAATTTTCCCAAGAACCATAATACCATTCTGCAATACCACCAATTGTAGTAACTCCGTCAGATAATTTTTGATCAATAATAACACTTTGAGTTGGATAGATACTATGCAATGTTAGTCGATCACAATTCCCGAGTATATCTTTAGAAATATATGGGTCATGCATAACACTTGAAAGATCGCTATTATGTACCCCACCAAAGAAGTGCCCGAATTCATGAGTAAGCACCGCCTTAATATTATAAGCTTGTGGAGGATCTGCATCATACACTGCTGGGTTATTACTCCAAAAAATATCGTAATTATTTGCCAAGTCAATTTCCCCTGTTGTATAAAAACCCAATTGGCCAGAAAGTGTTGTGAATACTATTTTCACATCAGCTAATGAAGGATTGTTAGTTCTGGTAAAATCAGTAACAACTACACCATCATCATTTATTCCATTTTTCCATTGGTTTACAGCCCATTCAATTGCATCCTTTACTATTATTTTTGCCTCGTCCTCGCTTATATCACTATAATTTGGACCTCTGAATTGCGCACCATTTAAGTTGCCATTCCAATACCACATTAATTTACTTTTGTTAATTGTTTTTGACCAACCTGGATACGGGGCATTGCATTGTGCAAAAGTAAATGAAGTTATTAATATAATTCCTACAATTATATTTATTATGTTTTTCATATATAAACCTCTATTATTTTTCATTTTTTGTTAAATTGTATATATAAATAAAAATGGCATATTTCATTTACATTTATATGAAATATAATAGACACACCATTTTATTTATATTTAAGTAGTAGTGTTCCCGCACTACTACTTGTTTGTATTTTTAGTATAATTTTAGGTGGGCCGCGTTCTTTTTTTATCATTTCTTTCATTTTATCTTTTTCCTATTGTTACAGCACCAAATGAATTGTGATCTCCTACAATAACTACTAAATTTTCTTTTACAGATACGGAGTAATAAATCCCATTAACTTTTGCTTTTCTTATATTACTTTTCCAAGTAACCCCATTATAATGATCTACATCTCCGAAGGCTCCAACAATAAATATATTATTTATTTCACTACCTCTTATTTTATAACTAAAATATTCCGTAATATCTGAACCTATGCTTTTCCACAACTTTTCACCTAAATTGTGTTTTACATATATTCCGGATCCCGCTAAATAATAGTGCTTATTCGGAGCAAACCATACGCTCATCAATGTCCTACGGCCTATTGTATTTGGCAATAACTCCGCTATATTATTTCTTACTATTTTAACTATAACGCTTTCGCTCCCTTGTAAAAATTGTGAACCAATGGCTAATATTTCCCATTTACCGGTCTTTTCATTATAATCTCCATAAATATCTTGAAAAGGTAAATCCGTCCCGCTCTCTATCTTTTTCCATCCGTCGGCTGACGGACTCCCGTTGTAATGCGCTATGTTTCCGTTATTGCCTACTACATAAAAATCTTCGCTTGACGTGCCCCACATGGCGTTAATTCCAAATCTATTTTCCCATTTAAAACCCATTTTAATTATTCTACTGCTTCCGTCACTATTTAAAATATAAGTTTGAACATTACTGCTTAAGGCTAAAGTGTTATTATTAAGTATAAAAGCAGAATTACAAGGCGAAGATGTTTTCCCAGCATTTGGTTGGTCTTGGTCAATATAAAACATAATCCTTTTCAACTCCCAAGCATTACCATTCCAATGGACGGCATTGTAAGGCTGTACCCAAACACCGCTGCTGTCAAATTGGTCTGTTTCCGCCGTGTGTATTTCTCCTACCGCCCAGATGTTATTTTCGTTTATTATGGCAACGTCACTTAAATAACTGCTGCAGTTTACCCCGCCAAAAGTAAAAGTTTCCCAAGTAAAGTTGTGGCTTGTTGTGTCCATTGTGGTTACAGAAACCTTATTACTGGCTTGCCCGCCGTGTCGGAATACTTTGAAAGAATATGTTTGATTCGGGAATAAGTTTTCGATAAAAAGAGTTGTGTCGCTGTTGTTTATGTTTGCCGTAACTATTGTTGAGTCGTTTTGGTTAATAGATATTTTTGTTGGTAGAGATATATTTTCTGTTTTTAAGTTTAACCATACCTCCGTACAGCTTGCATCTTCTGCTAATAATGTTAGCTTTTGGTTGCTTGGTGGTTCCGTAGTATCACAATTCTGCAAAAAAGCTAATATAAAAGCTATTATTGTGGTAAGTGTAATCATTTTCTTTAACATTTTGTTAACCTTAAAA
>JAJRZB010000400.1 GCA_024275455.1 Bacteroidota bacterium
AATATAAAAATCATCCGAATTTTACTTTACACAAAGATGCTCATATAGTTCTTCAAGATCATGGAGATGATTGTTGGTATAGAAATATTAAAATTAGAAGATTGAATTAAGATTAAATATATTTTTACAAAATAAAGTTTTGATGATAAATTAAAATTTAATGGGAGCGTAAAATGAAAAAAGATATTTCAAGGAGGGAGTTCGTAAAAAGAAGTTCAGTAGGATTAGCAGCTGGTGCAGTAATGTTTACAACAAGCGCTAAATCATATGCAAGAATTCTTGGTTCCAATGATACTATTAATATGGCAGTTATCGGTATTCGCGGGAGAGGTGGAAGCCATATTAAAAATTTTGCAAAAATGAAAAATGTACGGTTAAAATATTTAGTAGATATTGATGAAAATTTATTTAAAGAAAGACTTGAACAAGTAGATAAATTGGTGGGATATCAACCGAAAACAGAATGGGATATGAGAAAGGTTTTTGATGATAAAGATATTGATGCTGTTTCTATTGCAACACCTAATCATTGGCACGCACTTTCAACAATTTGGGCTGCTCAAGCCGGGAAACATGTTTATGTTGAGAAACCATCTTCACATAATGTTTTCGAAGGAAGGAAAATGATTGAAGCTTCTCGAAAATATAATGTACTGGTTCAGGTTGGGTTTCAAACACGAGCAAAGATAAATGCTCATAGAGCTATTAAATTTATTCGCGATGGTAAATTAGGTGATATTTATATGACTCGAGGTTTGTGTTTTAAACCTCGACCGGACATTGGTATTTATCCGGATGGGCCAATGAAAGAAGGTGAAAAATTTAGGATGAATTTAGAAAAGAGCAGTTACGAACCTCCTTATACAAAATCGTATTTAAGTAAGGTACACTATGATATGTGGCTTGGACCGGCTCCTAAACGTCCATTTAATAGAAATAGATTTCATTATAATTGGCACTGGCACTGGGATTATGGTAATGGTGATACAGGAAATCAAGGACCTCATCAATTTGATGTTGCACGTTGGGCACTTGGTGAAAATGAATTACCTATCAAAGTTAGATCACATGGCGGATATTTTGCATATAAATCATCTCAAGAAACTCCAAACACTCAAACTTCACTCTTTGAATACGCAGATGGAAAACTTTTAGAATTTGGTACTCGCGGATTATTTACTAATCCTGAAGGAACTTTATTGCCTGATATTAAAATAACAGGAGATGGAAGAATTTCTGCTGAATCTGATGCTACACCGGTAAAAATCGGAACAATTGTTTTAGGTACAGAAGGTTGGATGCAAATTGATTCAGGTGGAAATTGGCAAACATTCTTTGGACGAAAAAATGAGCCCGGTCCAACTTCAGGTCAAAAGGATGATTCGTATGATCCAATGGATTTAACAGGCGGAAGTGGAGGCGGAATTTTTGAAAATTTCATTAATGCAGTAAAAAGTGGTAAACGAACTGATTTAGCTTGTGATATTGAAACGGGACATATGTCAACAGTTCTTCCGCTCATTGCAAATGTCTCCTATAGAGTAGGAAGAGAATTAAGATTAGATGGTAAACATGAAAAATTTATAAATGATAAAGAAGCAAATGAATTACTAACTCGAGATTATAGAGAAGAATATATTGTTCCTAAAGAAGTATAATTATTTAATCAGTTTAATAAAATAGCGGATATCTATCATGAAATACTCAAAAGTATTATTTTTTCTTTTAATTATATCTATAGTAGTTTTTTCATGCGAAGTAAAAAGTGAGGATGTTATAAATAATAAAATTAAAATAATAAATAATGCAAAAGACAAAAAGGTTGATGTTTTTGTAGATGGAAAATTATTCACATCGTTTCTTTATTCTGATCAAATAAGTGTTCTAAAAAAGCCTGTTCTTTATCCGCTTATTTCTGCAAACGGAGTTGCAATAACTCGTGGATATCCTTTAGATCCTCGACCTAGAGAAAGGACCGATCATCCTCATCATATTGGAGCATGGTTAAATTATGGAGATGTGAATGGTCTTGATTTTTGGAATAACTCCGATGCAATTCCACCCGAAAGAGAAAAGGAAATGGGAACGATACGTCTTGAAAAGATTAATAAATTGGAAAATGGGAACGACAAAGCTGAATTATCTGTTACATGTAAATGGATGGACTCAAATGGTAAGATTCTGTTAAAAGAAAATACAAAATTTGTTTTCCGCGCAGAAAAAAATAAAAGGATAATTGATAGAATTACTACTCTTACAGCTCAAAAGGAACGTGTTGAATTCAAAGATAATAAAGAAGGAATGATTGGAATCAGAGTAGCTCGTGAGTTAGAACATCCCAGCGATAAACCGGTAACTTTAAGTGATGCTCATGGAAAGAAAACAGAAGTACCCGTTCTTGATAATTCAGGTGTAACAGGTCATTATTTAAGCAGCGAGGGTATTGAAGGAATGGAAGTATGGGGAACTAGAGCTAAATGGGTTGCACTTACCGGTACTATTGACGGAAATGATGTTACCGTAGTAATTATGGATTACCCTGAGAATGTTGGGTATCCGACATACTGGCATGCTCGTGGATATGGTTTATTTGCTGCAAACCCTTTGGGGCAAAAAATATTCAGTAATGTAAAAAACGAATTAAACTTTTCACTTCAACCGGAAGAAAGTGTAAAATTCAAATATAGAATTGAAATACTTGATGGAGATAATGATAAAAAACAAATAGATGAAGAATACAAAAGATTTGTTGATAATTAAAAACTATAGGATTATATAATTATGATTAAGAAAGTTACATTATTACTATTTCTAGTTGTTTCTTTTTTAATAGCAGGAAACAGACTAAATATGGAATGGGAATATCTATTCAATGGCAAAAACCTTGACGGCTGGGAAAAACGTGGTGGGGAAGCTAAATATGTGGTAAAGGATAATATGATTATCGGAATTACCGGTAAGGATACTCCCAACACTTTTTTGTGTACCAAAAAGAAATATTCAAATTTTATTTTGGAAGTTGATTTTTTTGTTGATGATAGAATGAATTCTGGTATCCAAATACGAAGTAATAGTTTTGAATCTTACCGAGATGGTAGAGTACACGGATATCAAGTAGAAATTGATCCCTCTTCAAGAGCCTGGACCGCTGGCATTTATGATGAAGCAAGACGTGGTTGGTTATATGATTTACGGAATAATGAAGCTGCTCGAAAAGCATTTAGACATAATAAATGGAATAAACTTCATATTGAGGCAATAGGGGATAACATTCGAACTTGGTTAAATGGGGTTCCGGCGGCTAACCTTATTGACTCTTTAACTGATGAGGGATTTATTGCTTTACAAGTTCACCAAATGAAATCTGCTGGTATAAAAGTAAAATGGAAAAATATAAGAATTTTAGATTTAGGTACCTTAACAGAATATCCACAAAAAATTATCGGTAAAAAACTGAAAAAATAAAAATTTATTGGAGTAAAAACTGAAAGAGAAAAATAATTATTCCCAAACTCAAACTATTATTTTAGTGTTACTACGTTTAGTAATTGGATATCATTTCCTTTTTGAAGGTATTGATAAACTTCTTAGTCCGGGATGGAGTTCTACGGAATTTCTTTTACAAACAAATTGGCTGTTTTCAAGTTTTTATCACTACCTTGCAGATAATCAATCTTTGTTAAGCATTGTTAATTTTCTTAATATTTGGGGACAAATACTTATTGGACTTAGCCTAATTATCGGGTTGTACTCAACTACGGCTGCTATTTTCGGAGCAATAATGATTTTCATTTATTATATAGCAATTCCACCATTTATTGAAAGTTACATATTTGTTGATAAAAATTTGCTTGAACTTTTTGCTTTTATTATCATATTTTTATTCCCTACAAGTAAAATTTACGGCATGGATTATTTAATTCAGAAATTTAGGAATAAAAGCAATGGCTGATAAAGACCCTAAAGACAACAATAAAAATAAAATTTCACGAAGAGATATAATTAAAGGTGTTTCAACTGTTCCATTGTTAGGAGTTTTCGCTTTTGATTTTTGGAAAAAGAAAACAAAAGACAGAATAAAAAACAAAATTGTACAAATAGATTTAGGTTTAAGTGAGGATTCTCCGAAAATAATATCTAATAGAACGAAAGGTAAAAATAGGGATATTGTTAAAATTGGTATAATTGGAGTTGGTGGAAGAGGTACCGCATTATTAAAGGCTTTAGGTTTTGTAGAACCTGATAGTTATGATCAACTTTCTAAAAATGCAAAAAAGAATGATAAAAGATCCGCTCAAAAATTACAAACGTATCATAACCAAGAGGTGTTAAATGTTCAGGTAATTGGAGTTTGTGACGTATTTGATCTTAGAGCGGAAAAGGGAATTAGAATTGCATCAAATGGTATCCAGCCGAATGGTGAACCGGCTAATAATAAAGGAGTAAAGAGATATTTAAGATACCAAGATTTATTGGCAAATCCTGAAATTGATGCAGTAATTATTTCTACACCGGATTTTCATCATGCACATATGACAATAGATGCTGTAAATGCAGGGAAACACGTATATTGTGAAAAAGCAATGACTTTAACAGAAGAACAATTGAATAATGTATATACCGCCGTAAAAAAAAGTGGTGTAGTTTTTCAATTGGGGCATCAAAACAGTAAAAATGAAACATTTAAGAAAGCAAAAGAGATTATTGATAAAAACATAATCGGGAAAGTTACTTTAATAGAAACTACAACGAATAGAAATTCAAAACCCGGCGCTTGGATTAGACATTTAGATGCAAACGGAAATCCAAAACCTGGTTCACCGGAAACAATTGATTGGGAACAATGGCTTGGCAATACTCCCAAAGTTCCATTCAGTATAGAAAGATATTATGGATGGGCAAGATTTTTTGCCTATGATACTGGTCTTGCCGGACAATTATTTTCACACGAAGTAGATTCGATTAATCAAATTATGGGATTTGGAATTCCAAAAACGGTTACTTCTTCCGGAGGAATTTATTTCTATAAAGACGAACCACGTGATATGCCGGATACTTTTCAATCGGTTCTTGAATTTCAGGATAGAGAATTTACGATGTTATATAGTGCAACTTTAGCTAACAGCCGGTCCAGAGGAAGAGTTTTTATGGGACATGATGCAAGCATGGAAGTTGGAAGCAGCTTAAAAATCACTATTAATAAAGATTCAACTCAATATAGAGACAAAATTAAAAATGGTTTAATAAATCCTTCAAAACCGTTTTACACTTACCCTGAAAAGCAAATTGATATTGATGGAATTACTTCTGCAACTGAAAAATATTATGCAGAGCGTGGACTTATAAATACAAATATTCAAGGAAAAAATATAGATGTTACACATCTGCATATTAAGGAATGGATTGATGTAATAAGAGATGGGGGTACAACAGCTTGTAACATTGAAAAAGCTTTTCAAGATACAGTTGCGGTTCTTATGGTTCACAGATCTTACGTGGAAAACAAAAAAGTAGCATGGGATCCAATTAAGAAAAAAATAATTTAGTAAACATTAATAATGGAGTAATATATGTTAAAGGGTTTTATTAAAAGTTTGGAAATTTATAAATATTCTAAACAAGGGGTTTTCTTTTTAATGCTGCTTTTGTTATTATCTTGTTCGCAAGACCAACCGGTTAACGAAAAAACTTTGGAAGGAGCTAATTGGGCAGAAAAACTTGGATTTCCAACTGGTAAAAAAGTTTTAATTCTTCACGCTGATGATATTGGTATGTGTGAGGAAGCGAATATTGCAGCGTTTAACTACTTAGAAAAAAAACAAATTCAGAGTGCGGCAATAATGGTTCCTTGTCCTAATGCTGAGGAAGCTATTACTTGGGCTGCTGAGAGACCTACAGAAGATGTTGGTCTGCACTTAACTTTAACGAGTGAATGGAAAACTTATAGATGGGGTTCTATATCCGATCCGAAAGATGTTCCGGGACTATTAGATAAAGAAGGTAAATTTTGGAGAAGCGTTCCAGAAGTTGTTGTACATGCAAGTGCTGCTGAAGTTGAAAAAGAAATAAGAGCACAAATTGATAAAGCAATTTCTATGGGAATGAAACCGAGTCATATTGATACTCACATGGGTACATTGTATGGAGATGCAGAATATGTGAAAGTATTTATGAAAGTTGCTGAAGAGTATAATATACCTGCCAATGCAATAGATCTTTCAAATGAAACTGTTGCTGAACATTTTAGAAATGCAGGTTATCCTATTAATGATGAAGTAATTCAAACGATAGAAAGTTATAGCTTGCCTAAATTAGATTTTTTCTCAAGTGTCCCAAAAGGTGATACTTATGAGGAAAAAAGGGAGAACTTTTTTAATTTAGTTAAACAATTACCTATTGGATTAACAGAAATAATTTTTCATCCTTCGGTTCAAACAGAAAATCTAAAAACAATAACCGGATCTTGGCAACAAAGAGTTTGGGAAGCAGAATTATTTGCAGATCCTATAGTTAACAAGTTTTTTAAAGATGAAGATATTATATTTACATCATGGACAGAAATTATGAATAGATTTAATAATAGAAATACAAATTAAGCAGGATCATTTTCGAGAAAAATTAAAAAAGTTTTATTCCTAATAACCGTTGTAATTTTGTACCAAAGTTGCACTGCTGTTGATTTATCAAAAGATAAAGCCGAATTCCATAAGCCTAAAAATGTAATATTATTTATTGCTGATGGTTGTAGTTTTAATATTATTGATGCTACAAGCTATTATCAATTTGGTAAAACAGGAGAACAAATTTATGAAAAGTTTCCTGTCAAATTAGCTATGTCTACATACTATTCCGGAGGCATTAAGTATAATTCCGACTCGGCTTGGACAGATTTTAATTGGGTTCTTAAAAGGCCTACCGATTCCGCTGCTTCTGGAACTGCTATTGCCACAGGGCATAAAAGTTACAAGAAAGCAATATCTGTTGATACCTTAAAAAAACCTCTTGAGACCATAATAGATAAATTTGAAGCAGAGGGGAAATCAACCGGAGTAATTTCTACAGTCCCTTTTAGTAATGCAACACCGGCAGTTTTTGTGGCTCATAACAATAATAGACAGAATTATAAAGAAATTGCAAAAGAAATGATTATGGAGAGCAAAACAGATGTGATTATGGGTGGAGGTCATCCATTCTACAATCCTGATGGAACTCTTGTAAGTGAATTGAAAAAGCGATTTATAGGTGAAAAAGAAATCTGGGATATGAATAACGGAGGTAAACCAATAAGCAGTGAAGATGGGAAATTGGTAGAAGAATCAGAATATAGATATGTTGGAGGTAAAGAAGTTTGGGATTTATTGTCTGTTGGTAAAGCAGGGGGAGACTGTGACGGAGATGGGAAAGCTGATTCATGGACTTTGATTCAAGATAGAGAATCTTTTCAGAAATATATGAGTGGCGAAACTCCTAAGCGTTTAATTGGCATCTTCAAATCAGGGCAAGCTTCTCAAGTAGAAAGAGATACTACCGGCGAGAAGTGGAAACCTTTCTCTGTTCCTTTTATTAAAACGATTCCAACACTAAAAGAAATGACTTTGGCCGCAATAAATGTTTTAGATGAAAATAACAATGGGTTTTTCTTAATGGCTGAAGGGGGAGCAGTTGATTGGGCTGCTCATGAAAATGTATTAAGCAGAACAATTGAAGAACAAATTGATTTTAACTTAGCAATAGAAGCTGCTTGCAAATGGGTTGAAGATAATAGTAGTTGGGATGAAACTCTGATTATTGTTACTGCTGATCATGAAACCGGATATCTTGTTGGACCTAATTCAAATTCTGATTTAGCAAAAACAACTAATGAGATTTGGAGACCAATAAAAAATAATGGCAAAGGAAAACTACCAAGTGTTGAGTGGCATTCAAGTGGTCATACAAATTCTCTTGTACCATTTTATGCAAAGGGTGCCGGAAGTAGCTTGTTTAACATAAGAGCAAAAAAGTTTGATATAATTCGTGGAAAATATCTTGATAATTCAGATATTGGTAAAGTAATATTATCATTTTAACTCATCTTTATATTTACATTTCAACTAAATATTTTTTTAAATAGCAAAGAATAATATTTAATTTGATATTAAACAAACGATTGCATACTTTTGCTTAATAGTAAACTAATAAGTTTGAAAAACAATGCAGATTTTAAAAAATCTATATCAAGTAGGTGGAGATCTTAACGGTATCACTTTTGATGGTAAAGATATGGGGTACAATGATGGCAATACCTATATCTTAAAAAGGAAAGAAGGATTGATAATGTTTGATGCTGGTTGTGGTGATACTATGGATCAAATATTTGAAAATATGAAATATTGGTTGCTAAATCCTGAAGATATCAAATTCTGTATTCTAACCCATGCTCACTTTGATCATACCGGTGGAGGGCATATTCTTAAACAAAAGGGAGTAAGCTTCATTTCAATTAAAGAAACAGCTGATGCAGTTTCGAAAGGTGACGAAAGAACATGCCCTTACTTATATCATAAAACATTCAAACAATTTAAAGTTGATAAAATTGTTTCTGATAGAGAGAAATTTGAATTATTTGGAATTGAATTTGAAGTAATGAATTTACCCGGACACAGTAATGGATGTACAGCTTATTTTTTTAATTACGAAGGAAAAAAAATAGTAATAAGCGGAGATATTATTGGAACATTATTAGATGGATATCATGGATGGAGTGGTTCAATAGATTTTGATAAGAAGAAATATATTAAATCATTGCTGAAATTTTCAAAAATTGATACCGATATAATGCTCGCGGGACATGGAATGATTTATTTCCATAAACCTAAAAGACGTGTTGAAGAAGCTTTAAATCTGGCTCTTATTGAATGGAGATAATAAAAATAAAATCTTAAAGATTGGAGACAAATAATGAATTTACACTGGTTAGATATTACCACGCTTGTTTTATATATGTCGGCTCTTGTTATTATGGGAATTTATTTTTCAAGAAAAAACACAAATACTGAAGAATATTTTGTCGGGGGACGTTAATACTCAGGCTGGGTTATTGGATTAAGTATGATTGGAACATCAATAAGTTCTGTAACTTTTCTGGCATATCCGGCCGATGCTTATAAAACTGCTTGGCTTAGATTTCTTCCTAATTATACTCTCCCGTTTGCAGTATTACTTGCAGCATACTTTTTCTTACCTTTTTTTAGAAGAACAAAAATAATTTCTGCTTATGAATATTTAGAGGATAGATTTAGCCCCTCTATTAGAATCTATGGAGCTATAACTTTTATTATTGGTCAACTTATACGTTTGGCACTTATTTTATTTCTTGTCTCAATTTTAATGCATGAAATAACTGGATATAGTGCCATAACAAGTGTATTGCTTGCAGGTGTTGTAGTTGCTGCATATACTATTGTTGGGGGTATTGATGCTGTAATTTGGACTGACGTTCTTCAAACAATAATATTGGTTTTGGGAGGAATTGTAATTCTAATACTAATAGTTATTGAAATGCCAGGAGGGTTCTCTCATATTTTTGAGATTGCTACTGCAGATAATAAATTTGCAATTGCAGAATTAACAAATGGACAATTAAACCCTGTTTCTTGGAGTTTCTCTCTTTCTGATAAAACCGGATTAATGATGCTGTTTGTCGGGCTAACTGTTTGGTTGCAAGAGTATGGAACAAACCAAAATGTTATTCAAAGATATGCAGCTGCACGAAGCATGAAAGAAGCAAGAAAGGGATTGTTTACAATAGGTATTCTAAATGTTCCAATTTGGGCGTTTTACATGTTTTTAGGTACTGCTCTTTACGCTTTTTTTCAAGTTAATCCTTCCCCTGAAGCAATAGAAATGTTAAACGGAACTCAGAAAGCTGAGCATATTATGCCTTTTTTTATTCTTAACTATATGCCACCGGGTATTGCTGGAATTGTAATTTCTGCAGCTCTTGCTGCTGCAATGTCTTCCTTAGACTCTAGTATCAACGCTATTTCAACAGTAACTGTAAACGATATTTATCGAAGACATTTCGTTAAAGACAAAGATGATAAACATTATCTTCATGTTGCTTGGATTGCTGCTGCTGTGGCATCTGTCTTTATGATTATAGGAGCAATAATATTATTATTCGCAGATACAAAAACTATACAGGATGCAGGGACAATTTTAGCATCGGTAGTGATGGGTGGCGTTTTTGGAATGTATCTTCTTGGTTTTGTAACTACACGAGCCAATTCAAAATCGGTGTGGTTTGGTATTGCAATTACATTTGTTTTTTCTGTTTGGACAGTTCTAGCTAAGCAAGGTGTACTTCCTGAATCACTCACTGTACCTTTTGACCTATATTATACAGGTATGATTGGACATATCCTTTTATTTTCAACAGCTTTTGTTGCTTCGGTATTTATTTTTAAGAAAAGGGATAATAAAGATTTGACAAACCTTACAATTTGGACTCAAGATGGAGAATCAATAGAATAATAATCTCTGAAGTTAAAATATTTTTCTAATATTTTAACAAATATCTTGACTATAAATAATAGTAATAATAAATTATGCAAACGATTGTTTTCTTTATATATGAGATTATTTTAGTTAAGTAATAACATAACAGGTTAAAAAATGCCGTATCCTCAATTTGATAGAACAATATTAAATGTTAAGCCTCTTGTAGAAAGATACAACAAGGTAAATATTGAAAAAGACCAAATTTTAGTTACACAGAAACCTTCTAATGTTTCTGAAGTATTTAGTAAAATGATTGATGATACAGTTAGCAGAATACTAAAAGCTAAAGAAAATAATGCTCCGGTAATGTTAACAATGGGAGCACATACTATCAAAAATTGTATGGCTCCAACCATAATAAAACTAATGGAAGATGGCTGGTTAACACACTTGGCAACAAATGGAGCCGGAATTATTCATGATTGGGAGTTCGCTTATCAAGGAGTGAGCAGTGAAGATGTTAAAGTAAATGTTGATAAGGGGCAATTCGGAATTTGGGAAGAAACTGGAAAATACATAAATCTTGCTTTAGTTATTGGTGCATTTGAGGGTAAGGGATACGGAGAATCAGTTGGCAGTATGATTGAGAATGAGGGAGTTCTAATTCCATCAAAAGAAGAAATTGACCAAATAGTGAAAGACTATTCCTCTAATCCTGAAGAAGCTGCTGCGACATTGGACTTATTAGATATCATAAATAAATTTAATCTTCCTTCAGGTTGGATGAAAATACCTTTTCCTTATAAGCGATTTTGTGTTCAAGCAGCTGCGTATAGATTAGGAATCCCTTTTACAGGACACCCAATGATTGGACATGATATCATTTATACTCATCCGTTAAATCATGGAGCTGCTATAGGAAGAACAGCTTTACGCTACTTTTTAACTTTTGCAAATCAAATTAATCAACTTGAAAATGGTGTTTACATGTCAGTTGGTTCAGCTGTTATGTCCCCAATGATATTTGAAAAATCACTTTCAATGGCTCAGAATATTCATATTCAAAAAGGTCAACACATTAATAATCACTATATGTTGATTGTCGATTTAGCGAAAAGTACGTGGGATTGGGCTAATGGAGAGCCGCCTGATACAGACCCTGCTTACTATTTAAGATATTTAAAAACTTTCAGTAGAATGGGCGGAACTATGAAGTATTTATCCGCTGATAATAGAGATTTTCTTTTAGCATTATATCAACGATTAAAAGAGCAAAATTAAAACATAAAATACTCGTTAAAAATTAGGAGAAATACTATATGCTTACTGGAATAGATTATTTTATTGTAATAGCATATTTAATTGGTATTCTACTCTTGGGATATTACTTTAAGAGGTTTGTTGATACCTCAGAAGACTATTTTCTTGGCGGAAGAAGTTTACCGTTTTGGGCAATTGGTATGTCTATAGTGGTTTCTGATATCGGGGCGCTTGATTTTGTTGGTGTATCTGGACAGGCATATCGTTATGGAATATCAGTCGGTAATTTTGATTGGATTGGTTCTGTCCCTGCAATGCTTCTTGCTGCTTTTATCTTTATCCCTTATTTCTGGAAAGGGGGAATGTACACTATTCCGGAGTATTTGGGTAGAAGGTATAATGGTTATGTTAGAACTGCAGCTTCTCTAACATGGATAATCTTTTTTGCTGTTGATTTAGGCGTACTCTTTTGGGCAAGTGCTGTATTACTAAATGTTTTAATGGGATGGCCAATTTGGATATCAATACTTGTAACTGCATCAGTAGTAGGTTGATATACCTACTTTGGCGGAATTACTGCTGTGGTTATGACTGATGTTGTACAGCTTATTATTATGTTTATCGGAGGGTTCACTTTAGTATTCTTAAGTTTTTATTATATTGGTGGTTGGGACGCTTTAGTAGAAAAAATATATGCACTTGGTCCGGAATACTCAAGACATTTTGATTTGATTCAACCTTCCACTTCAAATACTCCGTTCCCTTGGACAGGTATCTTATTCGGACTTACCTTTGTTATGGCAAATGCCTATATGATAGGGAACCAAGCAATAGTTCAAAGATGTTTAACTGCAAAAAATGAATGGCATGCTAAAGCAAGTATGATTTTCGCATCTGGACTTAAGATGCTGATCCCGATATTAGTACTTTTCCCGGGGCTTGTAGCAATTATTATTCATCCCGATCTTGAGGATGGTGATCAGGCTTTACCAATTATGATTAAAACCATGCTGCCACCAGGATTAATTGGATTGATGTTCTCGGCATTTTTTGCTGGATTAATGTCTAGTGTTGATTCAATGCTTAATTCAACTGCTACACTTTTCACAAAAGATATTTACCAACCATTTATCAAAAAAATGCTGATGATAAACATTACCTGCTTGTAGGTAAGCTAACTACACTTGTATTATTAGTAATTGGTGTTGCTACTGCTCCGCTTAGTAGCCTTTTCCCTGGTATATATGTTGCTATACAAACTTTCTTATCTTTTTTTCAAGGACCGTTATTTGCAATTTTATTGTTAGGTATTTTTTGGAAACGAACCACACAGTGGGGAGGATTAGCCGGTTTGGTAATTGGTATTGCATTTGCTTTTTATCTTAACTTGTTCAGTGATTCAATTTTCACTATTGAAGATCCCTTTCTGTATGTTTCTTGGTGGTCATTTGTACTAGGTTTCATAGTAACAATAATTGTCACTTTGTTTACCGAACCACATTCAGATAAAAAGTTGCATGGTTTGGTTTACAAAGTTCATAAAGTGAAGAGTTAATAATAATTGGAGAAATAAATGTTAAATTTTGATTGGCTTGCAGGAATACCGGTTGAATCAGCTAAATGGTTTTTTTACGGACTATTCATATTTATTGGATTTCTCGTCATAATTATCCCTAATGAATATATTTTTGAAGGAATTGAAATTGAGAAAAGGCATTGGTGGATGAACTTGAAAATATGGGCATTAACTGTTTTAGCAATCCTATACTTTACATACTATTTATTTTAACAATCTGAGGAAAGATGATGACTATAGAAGATAAGGCAAAAGTTAAAAGCGCACAAATAAATAATGCTCTTGGTGTTTTCATACTTTTTTTGGAATTGTAATACTTATTGCTACATCTCATACAACAACATTTATTGGTGAAATGACTAACCTTGTTGCCGGATTAATTCTCTGTTCTATTGGAGGTGGGATGATAATAAAATCATGGTTAACTATTAAAAAAATAAAAATTAGTAATCAGGAATAATTTACATGAGTAGTAATGTTTATGCACTTGGTATAGACTTTGGTACAAATTCTGTTAGAGCATTAATACTTAACCTTGTTAATGGAGAAGAAATTTCGAGTTCTGTTGCCAATTATAAAAGCGGAAATAGTGGGATTCTTTTAGATGAGCAAAATTCACTTGTAGCAAGACAGTCTCCCTCCGATTATCTCGAAAGTATGCAAATAGCTGTTAAAGAATCTGTAACCAAAGCAATTGATAAAAATATTCCCGTTAATAAAATTGTTGGTATTGGTGTTGATGCAACAGGATCAACACCAATACCTGTTGATGATAATTTACAACCTTTAGCGTTTCAAGAGGAATTTAAAAACAATCTCAATGCTCAAGCATGGCTTTGTAAAGATCATTCGTCAATAGAGGAATCAGAAATAATAACAGAACTTTCTGCTGAGATTCGTCCCGAGTATATTGCTAAATGTGGAGGAGCTTATTCGTCAGAATGGTTCTTCTCAAAAGTTCTTCATTGCTATAATGTTGACAGAAAAGTTTATGATGCAGCTTTTACTTGGTTAGAATGTTCTGATTTTATTCCTGCGACAATTGCAGGAATAACAAATATCTCAGACTTGAAACGAAACATCTGCGCTGCAGGGCACAAAGCAATGTACAATAAAGAAGGGGGAGGATATCCAGATAAAGAATTTTTAGGAAAATTAGCCCCAGAATTTGTTGAATTGCAAAAAACGTTAAGTGACGAAGCTTATACGATTGATGAAATCATGGGAACACTTTCTCCTGAATGGGCTGAAAAGTTTGGATTGAAAAATGGTATTCCTATTGCGGTTGGTGCTTTAGATGCACATATAGGGGCTATTGGTTCTGGTGTTGGTGATGGAGTATTGGTTAAAATTATTGGAACATCAACATGTGATATTATGGTATCACCAAAGAATAAAATAATAAAAGAAATTCCAGGTGTTGCCGGAATTGTTGACGGATCTGTTTTACCAGGTTATATCGGAATTGAGGCAGGGCAATCTGCTGTCGGTGATATATTTAATTGGTTCGTCTATAATGTATTGAATCGTGATAATGATTATCACAATATATTAACCGAAAAAGCAGAAAAATTGAAAGCCGGTCAATCCGGTTTGCTTGCACTAGATTGGAACAACGGTAATAGAAACATATTGGCTGATTTTAACTTAACAGGATTGATACTTGGACAAACTCTTCACACAAAAGATTACGA
>JAJRZB010000044.1 GCA_024275455.1 Bacteroidota bacterium
GAAAATTATGTGCCTAAAGCACCGCGCAATTATCAGAAGAAAAATAAAAGTAATGTACAGGATGCCCATGAAGCAATAAGACCGACTTCATTAGCTTACAAACCGAAAAATATTAAGGAATTTCTTGATAAAGATCAGTTTAGACTATATCAATTAGTATGGCAGCGTTTTGTTGCTTGTCAAATGGAATCGGCTGAAGTTGAATTAACAAACGTATCGGTTACATCCGGTAAAAATGTATTAAAAGTGTCCGGTTCTGTGATAACTTTTGACGGATTTTTGAAAGTTTATGATGAAGGTAAAGAAAACGGCAATAACGGAGCTGAGCAATCGCAAATACCTGTCGGATTAGAAAAAAATCAAAAATTAAATTTAGATTCTATAAATAAAGAACAACAATTTACCAAACCTTTGCCAAGATATACCGAAAGTACTTTAATTAAGGAGCTTGAAAGTAATGGAATTGGCAGACCAAGTACTTATGCTTCAATTATAGGTACTATTCAAGATAGGTATTACATTGAGCAAAACGAAAGGAAACTTTTTCCAACCGAACTTGGTAGAAAGGTTAATAATGTTTTGGTTGATAAATTTCCAAAAATATTGGATGTTAATTTTACAGCGAAAATGGAAGAAGAATTGGATTTAGTTGCTTCGGGTGAAAATAAATATGAAGAAGTTTTAAGTGATTTTTACATTCCCTTTTCAAGCAGACTGAAAGAAGTTGAAAGCCAATTGGAAAAAGTAATATGTGAAAAATGCGGTTCCGAAATGGAAATTAAAATTGGTCGATACGGAAAATACTTTGCATGCACTAATTATCCAACTTGTAGTAATATAAAGTCTACAAATGAAATTAAAACAAGTGAACCTGAATTTACCGGTGAAACTTGCCCGAAATGTGGAAAAAGAACTTTAATAAGAACCGGCAGATTCGGTAAATTTATCGGGTGTGAAAATTATCCCGAATGTGATTTCACAAAACAGTTAACTCTTGGAATTAGATGTCCGCAATGTGAAGATGGAGAAGTTGTAACAAGAAGAACAAAAAACGGCAGATTTTTCTATGGTTGCAGTAACTATCCGAAATGTGATTTTGTAAGTTGGACAAAACCTCAAGAGAAAACAGCTACCACGGTAGAATAAAAAATTCTTAAAATCTTAAGTAAGGAAAAAGTTACTTAATGATTAATAAAATAGATAATTCCATTGATAATTACTTGTTGGAACTTGCTGGAGTTAAAAGAGCCTCTGAACATACATTAATTGCATACAAAAAAGACCTTAATCAATTTCTGGAATTTCTTAATAATAAGAGTATTACTGAAGTTTCTAAAATAACAGATAGGATTATCAGGCTTTATATTGTATTGCTGAACGAACAAAATATTACTCGAACATCTATTTCGCGGAAACTTTCTGTTCTGCGTGGTTATTTTAAGTTTTTAACCCAAAACGAATTTATTGAACATAATACTCTATCGTCGATTAAGAACCCGAAAACAATAAGAAACTTACCTCAAATAATAACTCTTGATTCTTACGAAAAAATTCTTAAATTATTAGATGAGGAAGAAAAAGATAATAGAAATAATAAACTGATTTTTGAACTTTTGTACGGCTGCGCTTTAAGGGTTTCTGAACTCTGTAATTTAACTATTGGAGATATTGATCTGAACCGCAAAAGTATTAGAGTATTAGGCAAAGGAAGTAAAACCAGGTTGGTCCCTATAGGGAACAAATCTTTATTAATTTATAAGAATTATATTTCATCGAGAAAAAATATAAAAAGTACCGACCCGCTAATTTTAACATCATCAGGTAAGAAAATTTATCCTAAATACGTAAGTAGACTTGTGTACAAGTATTTATCGAAAGTTACAGATGTTTCTAAGAAAAGTCCGCATTTATTAAGACATTCAGCAGCAACACATATGCTTGATAACGGTGCTGATTTAATTGGAGTTAAAGAAATATTGGGCCACGAAAATTTATCAACAACACAAATTTATACACATGTGAGTGTGGAAAGATTAAAAAAGGCGTATAAAAATGCACACCCTAAATCATAAGGAGGATTTAAAATGAACATTAAGATAACTTCCAGAAAATTTAAAGCAAAAGATTCTCTAAAAACAGAAATAAACAAACAATTAAAATCTCTCCAAAAGTTTAATGATGATATCCTGGATGCTAATGTTATCCTTAGTTATACACATTTAAAAGATAGTCTTAAAACAGTAGAAATAAATTTAAGTGTTCCCGGCAAAACCTTTTCCGCAGAATAAACTAGTGATGAATTTAGTAAAGCATTAACTAAAACAATTCATAAATTAGAGAAACAGCTTAAAACATTAAAATCAAAAAGACTCGCTAGAGCCAAATAATGATAATATCTAATCAAAATTCATTTAAAAAAGAAAATATTACGGTAGAGTTTTTTTATAAATCTACTAAAGATAGATTTCATATCAAGTTATTAAATGAGAGTGTTTCATTAGATAGACCTATCACCGAACAAAATCTGCATCGTCCTGGTTTAGCTCTTGCAGGTTTTGTTGATTTATTCTCGTATAAGAGAGTACAAATTTGTGGTAATACGGAAGTACAGTACTTAAAAAAACTTTCTGTCGAGCAAAGAAGAATTACTACTTCAAAACTATTAGGATTTAATATCCCTTGTATAATATTTACGGATAATAATAAACCTACAGAAGATATTTTAGAGCTTGCTACTGAGTATAATATTCCTATATTCCTTTCTATTCTAAGTACAACTAAATTAACATATTTGGTAAGCGATTTTTTAGATGATCATTTTGCACCCCGTTTATCTGTACATGGCTCTTTTGTTGACGTTTATGGTATCGGGATGTTAATAACCGGTAAATCCGGAATTGGTAAAAGTGAAGTTGCTTTGGATTTAGTGGAAAGAGGGCATAGGCTGGTAGCTGATGATGTTGTAATTCTTACTAAAAAAGGTGAAGATATTGTAATGGGGTCTGGTACTGAATTAGTGAAACATTTTATGGAAATTAGAGGTATTGGAATCCTTGATATAAGAAGTATGTTTGGAATTCGGGCAATCAGATTTCAAAAAAGGCTTGAAGTAATTATTGAGCTGGAAATTTGGGATGATAAAAGCAATTATACAAGAACCGGTTTAGATATAAAAAAAATGGATGTTTTAGATGTTGATATTCAATACATTAAAGTTCCAATCATTCCGGGTAAAAATATAACGGTAATTGCAGAAGTAATTGCCATGAATTATTTACTAAAACATTACGGTTATGATGCTGCCGAAGTATTGAGCAAAAGAATAAAACAAAAAATGTCGAAAAAAGAGGGAGGGACTAACAGATCTGTAGATTATTTTGAACATGATTTTGAATAGTGGTTAAATAAAAGTTTAATAAAAACCTTGGTTTTTAACTCATTTAAGCATACAAATAAGTTTATTACAAAATGTTCAAGATTTTAAAGTAATTACATTTACTTAAATATATAAAAAACAATTTGTTAGCTTGATTAAATTAGGGCTATTTGTTATTTTCCGAACCAAAATTTAATCTAACTCTTGAAATGAAAAAAAATATATTTTATTATTCCGAAAAAAAAATGAAATACATAGAAATAAAAAAATTCTATGTGAAATTTTTATCTTTAATTACAATGCTTTCAATTGCGATTGCGCTGATAATTTTTGGTGTTTATACTGTTGCAACAAATTATCTGTATCCGAATGAAAGTGTTTCGCAATTAAAGGAAGAGAATAAAAAATTAGAAAAAAAATATATAGAAATGGCAAGTCAGTTAACTTATTTGAATGAACAAATTGAAGCCCTTTCTTCCAAAGATAACGATTTAAGACTTTCTGTAAATTTAGAACCAATATCTGATGAAGATAGCAAAATAGGTATTGGCGGTTCGGAATTTTCTGAAGTTATACCAACAAGTGTTTCAGACGTAAAAGAAATAGTTTCTGAAATTGATAACTCACTCGATGTTCTAAAATCAAAAATTATTTTAGAACAAAATAATTATTTAGAAATTGAAAAATCACTTGATAAAAATGTTAAATTATTTAAATCTATTCCCGCAATTATTCCTGCTCAAGGAAATATAGGTGATAGGTTTGGAATGAGATTGCATCCTATTTTAAGAATTAGAAGAATGCATACCGGACTTGATATTATTGTAAATACTGGCACAAAAGTTTATGCACCGGGAGACGGCAAGGTTATAAAAGTTGGCATACGCGGTGGTTACGGTTTGGTTATTGAAATTGACCATGGTTTTGGTTATACATCACTGTATGCGCATCTTTCAAAAACTAAAGTGAAGAAAGGACAGCATGTTAAACGTGGAGACGTTATAGCTCTTTCCGGTAAATCTGGGAGTTTAGCTACCGGACCGCATCTTCACTATGAGGTAAAACATAATGGTATTCATTTGAATCCATATAATTTTATTTTTAGTGACATTAAAATTTTCGATTACATTTCTGCAAAAGGATCTAGCTAGGAGTAAAATAATGATTTGGACAATTGAATTGGCATCATACTTATTAGATGCACCTTGGCCCGCAACAAAAGAAGAATTAATTGAATATGCTGATAGAATTGGTAGTCCTCTTGAAGTTATTGACAATTTAAAAGAATTGGATGACGACGAAGAAATTTATGAAACCATTGAAGATGTTTGGCCGGACTATCCAACTGATGAAGATTTCTTTTATTTTGACGACGATGATTACAATTAGAAAATACCTAGAGTATTAAATGCATGAATTTTTCCTTGATATCAAGGGGCAAGAAAATGCATTGAATATCCTCACAGAAATTCATTCCTCAAAAAGAATTCCAAACGCTTTATTATTTTCAGGAATAGACGGTATAGGAAAATATTATGCTGCTATTCAATTTTTAAAACTTATAAATTCTGATAAATCAGTTAATAATTTAAATAATATAGAGAAATTAATTGAGCCATATGTCAAGATGATTTTCCCATTGCCAAGGGGAAAAAGTGAGACTAATTCCGATCTGCCTACTGCTAAATTAAGTCAAGATACGGTTACTGAAATTCAAACTGAATTAAAAAATAAAGCATCAAATCCTTATCATCAAATTTCGATTAAAGGAGCAAATAATATAAAGATTAACAGTATTAGAGAAATAAATAAAATTATTTCCCTTAATTTTGATGAAATCCCTTTCCGCGGAATTATAATTAGTGAAGCTCATAAAATGACAGTGGAAGCACAGAATGCATTTCTAAAAAATTTAGAGGAGCCGCCGGAAGGAATTATTTATATAATTCTAACTTCAGAACCGGATGCATTGTTAACCACTATAAAATCAAGATGCTGGAATGTGAAATTTAATCCACTTGATGATAATTCTTTGAATGAAATATTGTCAAACATATTTACAATAAATTCGAAAGATATTAATGAGATACTCCCGTTTGCTCAAGGATCGGTATCCAAAGCTTTATTTCTAATTGAAAATGATTTTGAAAATTATCTGCAAAAAACAATTCTTATTTTAAGATATTCTCTGGCTAGAAAATATCATACGGCACATAAAGAATTTATAAATGTTATTGATAATAATTCAATAGATTCTTTCAGAATAGTTTTAGATTTAATTATTACTTGGTTTGCAGATACATTAAAAGATAAGTATAAACAAAATAATATTCATTTTAAATTGTATAGAGAAACTTTGGAAAAATTTAATATTCGTTTTACCAAGGCAAATATTTCTCAAGTTATTTGTAAGCTTGTAGAATATAGAGAAGCACCGGATAAAAATGTGAACTTGAATATCTTATTATCTAATGTTATATTTGAAATAGCTTCAATTGGAATTAAAGGATAATGGACGAAAAGTATAGTACCTTAAGTAACAATTCCACTTCTACTGATAATAAATCATTAGTTTCTAACTATAACTTTATTGTTCAAGAAAAAATATCAAAAGAACTTTTAGACCAGGTATTATTAGAGCATTGTGAAGATTGTCCCAACAACAAAGCTATTCCTATCTTAGAAAATGAATATAAAAAATCAGTAGTTCTAGTAGAAAGCAACGGGATTTTAGGCACTCACATATGCGAAAACAATAAAAAACTATCTCTAAAATTAAGTGATAATGTTATCATTAAGATTGATAAAGAATTTGAATATGCAATTGTTATTGAAACCGGTAAAATGGTAAATTTTAGAAGTATAAAACATAACCATGGTGTTGAAATTTTACCTCTTATTGAAAGGGTTGTAAACGAGAAAGATAAAGAGAGGTATGAAACTAATCTCAAAAATTCATCTGAGGCTAAAGAAGTTTTTATAGACCTAACCAAAACATTAAATCTTGAAATGAAATTAGTGGATGTTCATTTACAGTTTGATAGAAAAAAAATGTTTTTCTTTTATACTGCAGATGGAAGAGTTGATTTTAGAGAATTAGCGAAAAAATTAGCAGCTCATTTTAAAACCAGAATTGAACTTAGACAAATTGGTGTTAGAGACGAAGCAAAACGAATTGGAGGAGTTGCTACTTGTGGCAGAGAATTTTGCTGCGCTACATTTATGCATAACTTTAAAATAATTACAACAGATATTGCTATAGAAAATAATATATCAACAAGTATTTCAAAATATACTGGTCCGTGTGGTAAATTGAAATGTTGTTTGTCCTTCGAATTATAATATTTTATTAAGTAAAATATTATTTCAAAATACTTTCCTTTTATCACATGTTAAAATAGGAGATTCATATGAAAAAATCTGTTATTGTTGCAGCCAAAAGAACTGCTGTCGGTTCTTTCCAAGGCTCTTTATCATCTATGACTGCAACTCAACTTGGCAGCCATGCAATTAAAGCAGTTTTAGAGGAAACAAAAATTAATGTAAATGTAATAAATGAAGTCATTATGGGTAACGTGCTCCCAGCTGGAGTGGGGCAAGCTCCGGCTCGTCAGGCAGCACTTTTTGCAAATTTGCCGGTTCAAGTTGAGTGTATGACAATTAACAAAGTTTGCGGTAGTGGATTAAAATCCGTTATGCTTGCCGATCAAGCAATAAGATGTGGTGATGCAGAAGTAGTTATTGCAGGTGGAATGGAAAGTATGTCTAACGTTCCATATTTATTACCAAAAGCACGTACAGGTTATAGACTTGGAGATGGTAAAATTATTGACTCTATGGTTCATGATGGATTGTGGGAGGTTTATAATGATTTTCATATGGGAAGTTGTGCTGAATCCTGTGCTAGAGACTTTAAATTTACACGTGAGCAAATTGATGAGTTTTCGATTAATTCATATAAAAAAGCAATTGAAGATAAAAAGAATGGCAAATTTGATGATGAAATTTCTCCGGTTACGATTAAAACAAGAAAAGGGGAGTTTGTAGTTTCAGAAGATGAAGAAATTGATAAAGTTAAATTTGAGAAAATACCAACACTAAAACCTGCATTCGAGAAAGATGGAATTGTAACTGCTGCAAATTCTTCAAAAATTAATGATGGAGCTGCCGCACTTTTAGTAATGTCGGAAGAAAAAGCATTGGAATTAGGATTAACTCCAATGGTTGAAATAGTTGCTCAAGCTAGTGCTGCAAAAAGACCGATTGAATTTACCACAGCACCCGCCGATGCAATTAATAAAGTACTTAAAAAAGCCAATCTGACAAAAGATGACATAGATTTATATGAGATAAATGAAGCTTTTGCGGTTGTTTCATTAGCAGTAAATGAACTTTTAGGGTTAACCGGAGACAATATAAATGTTAATGGGGGAGCAGTAGCAATCGGGCATCCTATTGGAGCAAGCGGAGCACGAATATTAACTACCTTGCTTTACGAAATGCAAAAACAAAATTCCAATTACGGTTTAGCTTCCTTGTGTATTGGCGGAGGTGAAGCTGCTGCTTTAATTGTAAAAAATTACAAAAAATAAGAGGATTTAAAAAAATGGACATTAAAAAAGTTGCAATTATCGGTGCAGGAACAATGGGAAACGGTATTGCTCATGTTTTTGCTCAAAATGGATTTAATGTAGAGTTTGTTGATATTAAAGAAGAATTTGTTGCCAAAGGATTAGAAACTATTAAAAAGAATTTAGACAGACAATTAAAAAAGGAAAAAATAACTGAAGAAATTAAGGAAAACACACTATCTAATATTAAATCAGTGGTCGGAATTTCTAATATTTCAAAGGATAATGACTTAATAGTTGAAGCAGTTACTGAAAATAAAAACGTTAAGTTAAATATATTCAAGGAGTTACAGAATATAGTTAAAGAAGATTCTATTTTTGCTTCAAATACGTCTTCTATTTCAATTACTGAGTTAGCGACAGCTTCCAGACCGGAAAGATTTATTGGAATGCATTTTATGAACCCTGTACCGGTTATGAAATTGGTAGAAATAATCAGAGGATATTCAACTTCTGACGAAACTTATAACATAATAAAA
>JAJRZB010000401.1 GCA_024275455.1 Bacteroidota bacterium
AAACAATTATTTCGGCAATCCCAAATTCTACAGATAATGTAAAAGCTGAATTAATAAAATCCGTAAGAACCAGATTGATAACATCCGCTTTTAATACAGTAGTTAGTTATGCAAATTCAGATAATAAAAAAATAAGAACTGAAGCAATTAAAACATTGGCTGAAATTTCAACTGATAAAAATTTGGAAGCATTGCTTTCCCTTCTCCCTAATCAAAAAAGTAACTCTATTGAAAAAAAATTAGAACGAGCTATCTCAAAAGTATTAATTAATTATCCTAATCAAACTAATGCTTCTATACTTATTAAAAATTATAAGACAACAAATAATATACAAACCAAAATATCACTTTTAAGATTATTAGGTTTTACAAGTGATAAAAGTGCATTGCAACTTTTAAGAGATGAAATTAAAAATAGTAATAACGATCTTAAAATCGCTTCTGTTCAAGGACTTTCCAACTGGACAACATCTGAACCTATGAATGATTTGAAACAAATTATGCAATCGGGAAAGAATGAAGCAATAATATCAATAGCATTAAAAGGTTTTGTAAAGTTTATTTCTATGAATAAAAACTTGCAACCTCTTGAGAAAGTTAATCTTTACAAAGAGGCACTTCCCTATGCGAAAACAAGCAATGAAAGAAACTTGGTTTTAGATGGAGTTGGTCATACCGATTGTTTTGAATCTTTGGAAGTAATAAAACCCTACATAAACCAAGCAGATGTTAAGCAAACAGTAGATGATTGTATAAACAGAGTTTCCTGGCATTTACACCAAAAAGCTCCAGAAAGAGTAAAAGGTTATGTGAAGTGGTTTTTATCTAAAATTAAAGATGACAAATTTCAGAAAAAAAATAAATTTTTACTTAATGTAATTGATAAGTTTATTAAAAACAGAGATGCTAACTTGAAATAGTTATTATTTTAGATTGTGATTTTTTATTTTAAAAAAAGATTGGATGTTTACTTTCATACTATATCTAATTGATTAGTAAAATAATATTTTCCAGAATTTTACCTTTAGAAAAGGTCATACTAAACCGACTTTATTTATACAGCAGGGATTTGAGTAGCAAGCCTTTTTAACTATCTGTTTTTATCGTATTCATTTTTATTCTCACAAAAGAAGTTATTTATAATTCTTAAACAATTTATCTAGTGAGACGATTTGTTTTGTAATTCCTGGCCCACTATAACTAACTTTAAGTTCTTGGATTCCACCTCCATCAAAATATTGTAGCTTAATAGCATGCATTCCTGGTCTAAGTTTAATGGAACCACTTTTTTCAAAAGCACCGTGCAATCCATCATTATTTATCACTTCAGAATCATCTATGAATAATCTACTACCATCATTTGAAATTACATAAAAATTATACTCACCTTCTTTTTCAACTTTTAAATAACCAGAAAGTTCAACAGCGAAATAAGCAGATCTCCTTTCAATATTTTTCAGATTTAAATCGAACACTGTTCCTGTTCTCATTTCTTTAATTGTTTGAAAATCCGGTAATGCTTGCCAATTACCTTCGTAGTATTTATACTCTAATCCATTTAACTCCTTATTTATAATATAGAAACTACGCTGCATAATAGGACTTTCAACCAAACCATCTTTATATGCACGTGCTTTTATCATTGCGTTTTGATTCAATACAATAGATTCGGTATAGATATTTGAAGATGTGCTAGGTTGACTACCATCTACAGTATAACGAATTTCTGCTTCGTTAGTGGGAACAGAGAGTGTTATATTTATAGGTGCACTGAAGCTGATTGTATCAATTGCATTGAATACTGGTTTGGCAACATATTCAATCTTCCAATAGACCTTTTGTGGTGGACCTTCTGATTCTATAAGTACAAAGTCTCTGAACAATCCGTAATCGATTATATCATAATGCTTTCCTGGAGGCATATTCTCTAGAGCAGACTCAAATGAAGCTGGCCATGCCGAGCCGCGAACTCGCCCGATATGATGAGGTCCGAGCAAATTCTTTAATGTGCCAAAAACATTTATTGTTATTTCATTCTTACCCGCGTTGATTTTATCAGTGATATCCAACTCATAAGGTTCCCACGCAATAATACCAGCAGGATTACCATTTACTTTAACTTCAGCAACACTTCCACGCCACTCCGTTAGCTTTACAATATATCGTTTATTTTCTTGTTCAATATTATAAACTTTCGAATATGAGATAGCTTCAGAATAAAACGGATAACCTTGCTCTTTCCAACTTCCAAGTTTAATTTCATTTTTCGGCAATAGCTTCCAACCTTTTTCTTGTGATTCCAAAGCAAAGTCACCTAAAATATAAATGGGTTCCAGCTCAGAATGAACTGTCATTGGTGAAGCGACAATCTTAATAGTGTTTATCCTCGTTTTGATATTATTACCTATGCTATAAACAGCAAATTTTCGATCAAGCCAAAATTCATTTGGTTCAGGTTTTACTATGTTATTATTAATTAATACTTGCCAAAGTTCAGGGTGTTCAACAACTACGCGAAGTGATTTCTTATTAACATCCTCTGTAACATTAAACGAATATGTTGCTTCAAAACCGGAGCTAGCTGGAAAATTATTGCGGTCTAAAATAGAAGTTTTATATTGTACAGCACTCTTCCAAGGGTCACCATCAAAACCATAATATTTGAATATCTTATCTGCTGCTTCGAAAAAATAAATATCCTTTTCGATTTTATCGCCTAGTTTTAAATCACAGTAATCTAATGTTAATACGTTCGGTTTTAGGTTCTTAATTTTCTGTTCACTCGAGGGATCAATTATTTTAATTTTAGCAATTCCTTCTTCTGCCAAATCTTCCGAAAATGAATTACTGACTAAAAGTAACAAACTTCCTGCAGGTGGTATATTGAATGACATTTCTAACACACCATCCTTTACTTTGCAGTGGTACGGTTTTACCTCACCACTAATTAAGTCAAGTTCATTTACTGACCTTCCCTTTATTGTGAACGCACCGGAAGACCATTCCTTTGAACTAGTATTTACTAGGAAAAGTACTTGTCCATCATTCAAAACTCGTCTATGATGAAACAATTTTCCCTTTATTTTTTCCGGTTGTTGGAACTGAATATTATCCGAGTCAAATAAATCAAATGCTTGCTGATCATTAAGGGAATTTAGTTTTATCCATTGTGTCGAATATTTCTTTACATATGATTCTAACTTATTTGAATCGCTTCCATCAATATAGTTGGGAATATCTCCAAAAGAAACAACTTTGCCACCATTCTTCAAATACTTTTTCAATAACTCATAAGTTGGTCTATCCAAATTCTCAAACCCTTCGGGAAAAATTATCACATCATAAGTTCGCTCACCAACAATAAATTTATCATCCTTTATTTTGCCGTTGTCTTTAACAATATTTTCCGATGCTAGATCATATTCTATTTGATACTTCTCAAGTTCCAAGACAAAGTCTTGAAATCTCTGCCCCAATGGACCATACTTTTCATTCGCTTCAATTTCTGAAAAATACATCCAAGCTGTTGATGTAGGTTCGAACACCAGAATACGATTAATTTGTTTACCTGAAGTAAGCGCTAAGGATAGTCGTGCAAAATAGTAATCAAGAGTTTTGTAATACTTCCACCAAGGTTCATGATATGAAAATGATTGTGGGTGATCTCTTTTTCTTGCACCTTCTAATGTGATATAAGAGAGATGTTGATTCATCAAATTAACACCAAGTACATATTCCCAATCACCAATTCGCTTCATATCTTCAAATCGTAGATCCCAACCTCCGGCTCCATATGTTTCACTTAATGTACGGGTTCGTCCCATCTGGTTGGCAGCACTGCTTAACTCTTTAACAGCTCTAACATTTCCAAATTGTGAATTGACACTCTCACTATATTGATTCATCAAAATATCAATACCAGGAACTTGATGCCAAGCATACATGGCCATGTTATCACCACCATGTTGAGGATTAGGCCAACCATGTTCCCAATAGTGTCCAGTCCAATCAAGATTATTGGTCTCACAATAGTTATACCATGGTTTACTCCATCGCTCGATGAACATCTCTAACAAAGTAGTATAATAATTATGACGAACCTTTTTCCAATCACCAATCTCAGAAGTTATCGACGGTAGATTAGTTTTCAAATCATATCCCCAGCGTTTTTGAAATTCACTGAAAAGTTTAGGTGTCCAGCGAATTCCATCTGGAGGATATATGTTAGGTTCATCAGTAAATATTCCGGGGACTGTTTTACCAAATTCATCTCCAATATACTTTTCATAACCTTTGGTCATTGTTAACTCAATAAACTTTTCTGTAACACCCTCTTGCAAAAGATCGACATAAGAATAACCACCATGCCATGCTTGTTTTGGGTAATAACTTTTTTTATAAATATAGTAGTCCCCTTTTGTATCTTTTTCTTTATCTAACTGATTTGAGATATCAATGAATTTTGATCCATCATATTTTAACACAAGAAAATAATCATTTATATCATCAGGTAATTTCTCAACTTGTTCAAGAACCAGCCCAGCACCTTGGTTATAAGACTCTGGCATTTCAGCGGGGACATGACCACCAGCAAACCCACTTGGATATGAATTCTCATCATATAACCAGATGTTCATTCCAAGTTCCTTACCTTTTTTAGCTGTATAGTCACATAGTCTAAACCATTTATCAGATAAGTATGGAGTAATCAACCCTGGTCTCGGATGAATAAAAACACCCCCCATCCCAATTGACTTAAAATCATTCAGCTGTTGGTCGATCTGTTCTTCTGTAACATCATCATTCCATACCCAAAGTGGAGCACTACGATACTCGGCTGGAGGATTTCCAAAAAGAGATTGTAATTGGCTTATATTATGAATAAATGTTTTATTGTTTTTATCACCCGCTTTGATAACTGAAAGGAAGATCATTCCAAGGATTAAAACTTTTATAATGCTGTATATTTTCATCCCTACCTCTATAACAAATTAAAATATGCTTTTATTTATCTCACAAATATTAATTACGAAACTTTACAATACTCAACATTTAATATCTTCGCCAACTTTTCAATTTTGTTAGCAACATGTCCAATACCAATAGCCATATGATGTGCAGGTACCTGCTCAGACCACGCCTTTAAGAATTCCTTAGCTCCAATGGCAAATTTATATCGGCTGTTGGTATTGCCTATGTTCAATACTGGAGCCGATACACTTTCACCCTCTGCAACAAGTAATTTGATCTTTCCACCACCATCTTCAACAACAGATAGTAAAGTTACCTGACCATGTTGAACACTCATTTGTATCGATAATCCTTTTCCTGGTTTTCCATGATAAACCGGTAATGGAACTAACTTAACTTTTCCATCGGCAATCTTTGCATGAGCTGGACCATCATGACCCAATAATACAATATCATCATTAAGGTCTAAAGCATAAAATTCAGAAAAGCTACCGCCAATACCCATGATATCCAGTATTTTCATTGCAAGTACATTTTTTACCTCGTATTCTCCCGCAACAGGGACACCATGCATGGTAAGTAAAGTATTACCTGGGATAACTGATGTAACAACATCCTCATATTGTTTATCATCCGAACCCTCATAATAATATGCCATACATCCAAGTTGTTTTGTACTTACTAATTTTCTAAGAGCAACTGAAGATTTAGCTGCTCGTGTGAGTTCATAATCACTGCAGTTTTGAGCAACACTAAAATCATACTGGAATTGTTCAAGCATATCTTTTATTTCTGAATCACTTACATTATTAGAATAATTGAGTAAAGTACTCATCTCAATAATTTCGAAATGACATCCAAACAGAGAAGAGAGTTTTGTGAGGTCAGTATGAACATCAAGCATACCTCCATAATAATGTCCTAATAATCCAACCCTAGTATCATGTAATATTGAAGCGACTTTAACAGCATCAATCCAGTCATTGATCTCTTCCCATACAGTTTCCTCATCCATTGAACCCGTGATCAAATGATAATCAATATTAGCTCTATTAAA
>JAJRZB010000045.1 GCA_024275455.1 Bacteroidota bacterium
AAAATACTCAATCCTTCATATTCTTCTTCGGGTACATTAAAAGCTGCTCTTTTATGATTTCTAATTACCCTGAGCATATTTTCTTTATTATTCTCATATTTTGGGAATGGTCCTAATTCTTTTGCCATTTCTGCAGATGTTGCATAAGACCTCATGTGCATTATTGCTGTTATTGCTCCGGTAATAGCTTGTCCTTCTTTACTATCATAAGGTATTCCCTGCCTCATTAACAATGACCCAATATTTGCGTAACCCAAACCAAGTGTTCTGTAGTTATAACTATTCTGTGCTACAGCCTTACTTGGATATTGTGCCATTAGTACACTAATCTCCAGCACAATAGTTAATAGTTTTGTGATGTGTCTGAATGCTTTAATATTAAATTGCTGCTTAGAATCATCATAAAACTTAACTAAATTTATAGAAGCCAAATTACAGGCTGTATCATCCAAAAACATATATTCGCTGCATGGATTTGATGCATTTATTTTACCGTCATTTATACAAGTATGCCATTCATTTATTGTTGTATCAAATTGTAAACCGGGATCTGCGGATGACCATGCCGCAAAACCAATTTCTTCCCATAAATCTCTTGCCCTAATTGTTTTGCACGGATTTGGTTTTCTATTTTCCTCTTTAGATTTCTTTAACTCTGTTCTCCAATATAAATTCCAATCGGAATCATCAGTTACAGCTTTCATAAAATCATTTGTAACCCTAACGGAATTATTAGAATTTTGGCCTGAAACAGTAGCATAAGCTTCTGAATTCCAGTCAATATCAAATTCAGGGAACTCAATTGAAGTAAATCCTAATTTTGCTAATTGAATAACTCTTTCAATATAATTATCAGGAATATGTGAACGTCTTGCATTAATAATTGCAGCGTTAAGCTTTTTGTTACTCTTTCTGTTAAATCTGTCATTTTCAGGATGTTCTGCATAACAAGACTTAATAATATTATTCAAGTGTAAATTACATAACTTTGAACCGGTAACAAGTGCAGCTACTTTTTGCTCCTCATATTGTTTCCAGTTAATAAATTCTTCAATATCAGGATGATCGATATCCAAAGTAACCATTTTTGCTGCACGACGAGTTGTACCTCCAGATTTTATGGCTCCTGCTGATCTATCACCAATCTTTAAGAACGACATAAGTCCTGATGATTTTCCGCCTCCGCTTAAAGGTTCATCCGACCCTCTTAAATTAGAGAAATTAGTTCCTGTACCGGATCCGTACTTAAAAAGCCTGGCTTCTCTTACCCAAAGATCCATTATCCCGTCTTCATTTACCAAATCATCTTTTATGGATTGAATAAAACATGCATGCGGTTGTGGATGTGTGTATGCGTCTTCTGCTTTTGTTAACTCGCCTGTTTTATAATCAACATAATAATGCCCTTGAGAAGGACCATTAATTCCGTAGGCCCAATGCAAACCGGTATTAAACCATTGCGGACTATTAGGTGCTGCCATTTGGTTAGCAAGTGCAAAACATAGTTCATCATAAAAAGTACGGGAATCTTCTTCTTCATCAAAGAAATTGGCTTTCCAAGCCCAATAAGTCCAAGTACCCGCTAACCTGTGGAAAACTTGACGAGAATCAGTTTCACTTCCAAATCTGTCTTTTTCAGAAAGTTCGTTTAATAATTCCTCAGCCGGCACTGAAGGTAAAAGCCATTTAGGGATATTCTTTTCCCGAACCTTTTTAACAAATTTTGGTACTCCGGCTTTTCTAAAATATTTTTGGGTTATTACATCGGTTGCTACTTGCGACCACGATTTGGGAACCATAACATCTTCCATTCTGAAAACCAAGGTTCCATCAGGGTTTTTAATTTCTGAGATTCGTTTTTCAAATTCTATGTTTTGAAAGGGGTCTTCACCGGGGATAGTAAAGTATCGATTAATCTTCATGAAATCCTCAAAATTTTAAAATATTGCAGAAAATTTATTCTAAAGTGGTATAAAAAAACTATTACCCTAACCAATTGTACAACAATTTTGGCATGAACTGACTTAATAAAGCAGGGTTACAAACTTAAAGCAATTGCTTAATAATTCCAAACAAAAAATAAAATTATACAGATTTTAATTGCTTTTTTTGAGTAACCATTCTGTATTTTGTACTTCGAAAATAAAAAATATTTTGGTAAACTCAATATTAATTTTGAAATTATTCTTATAACATGAGGTTTTGAATTAAATTCGAACGTTCAGCCGGTATTTTATTACACCCAACATCTTTGCCAGGTAAATATGGCATTGGTACAATCGGGAAAAACGCACATCATTTTATTGATTTCTTAGCGGAAAGCGGTCAAACACTTTGGCAGGTTTTCCCTCTTGGTCCAACAGGGTATGGAGATTCTCCTTATCAATCTTTTTCAACATTTGCGGGTAATCCACTTTTAATTGATCTTGAACTTTTAAAAGAAGAAAATTTACTAAAGCAAAGTGATTTAGATCGTATCCCTCATTTTAATAATAAGCATATAGATTTTGGAAGTTTAATAAATGTTAAAAAAGAATTACTTGCGCTTGCTTTTCAAAATTATAAAACTAATGGTCAGGATTTTACTGCTGAATGTGGTAATTTTTGTATAGAAAATTCTGACTGGTTAGACGATTATGCATTGTTTATGGCAGTTAAGGAATTTCATGGTGGTAAATTATGGACAGAATGGGACGATGATATTGCTTTTAGGAAAAAGGGGGCAATAGAAAAATGGAAAGAAAAATTAGAATATCAATATGATTTTCAAAAATTTCTACAATTCACTTTTTTTAAACAATGGCAAAACTTAAAAACTTATGCAAATAGTAAGGGAATAAAAATCATTGGTGATATCCCTATTTTTATCGCTTATGACAGTTCCGATTTATGGGCAAACAAACATTACTTTACAGTTGATAAAAAAGGGAAACTAAAAACAGTAGCTGGAGTTCCACCCGATTATTTTAGTGAAACCGGTCAACTATGGGGAAATCCACTTTATAAATGGGATGAAATGGAAAAAGATAATTTTATCTGGTGGAAAAAGAGAATTAAAAAAACCTTAGAATTAGTTGATATAATTAGAATTGATCACTTTAGAGGTTTGGATGCATTTTGGGAAATTCCCGGGGATGCTCCAACTGCTCAAACAGGAAAATGGGTAAAAGCACCGGGCAAAAAATTATTTGAAGCTATAAAAAGCGAATTAGGCGATCTGCCGATTATTGCTGAAGATTTAGGTGTTATAACTGAATCTGTTGAGGAATTAAGAGATTATTTTGAATTTCCCGGGATGAAAATTTTACAATTTGCCTTTGGAGAAAATGGCGATAAGAACTTGCTTCCCCATAACTATGTTAAAAACTGTGTGGTCGTTACAGGTTCTCATGATAATGAAACAACAAAAGGTTTTTTTGAAAAGGAAAGACAAAATAACACAGGTGTTTATGAATGGGCTCAGAAATATTTAAACTACTATGGTGATAATATTACATTTGAATTAATCAGAGTTGCATATGCTTCTGTGGCTAACATGGTAATTATACCGATGCAGGATATTTTAGAACTTGGTTCAGAAGCAAGAATGAATTTTCCCGGAAAACTCGGTGGTAATTGGACGTGGAGATTTGAATGGGAACAAGTTGATAGTAACTTGCCAAGTAAATATAAATTTTTAACTGAAATTTATGAAAGGCCTCCTCATATTAAAGAACAAATTGATAATCATACTTCTAATGAATTTTTACCGGAATAAAGGAATGAGACATGTTAAATAATTTTAAAGATCTATTTACTTTTAGCAATAGTTCAAATAAAAACAATGGTGATGAAAAATTACATTTATTACAAATTGCTGCTTGTGCACTTCTATTGGAAATTGCTGATGCGGACGATAAAATATCTAATGAAGAAAAAGATAGAATTACCGATATTATAAAAAATAATTTCCATCTTAATGATGCTCAAGTTGCCGAGTTAATAGCACAATCGGAAAATGAAATAAACAACTCGGTTAGTGTTTATGAATTTACAGATGTAATAAATAAAAATCTTAGCCAATAAGAAAAATACTCAATTGTTAAAAACTTATGGAAAATTGCTTTTGCTGATGGTGAAATAGACAAATACGAAGATTACTATATTAAAAAAATCAGCAATAATCTTCATTTACACCATAAAGATAGAATCGCGGCAAAGTTGGAAGTTAAAAAAGAATTGGGAATATAGACTTTTATTTTCAATAATTTTCTATCTATTTACAGAGTATGCTTTGCATAAACTAAAAAATAGCTGTTATTGAATTATGTGGCATTTTCTGGAACAGTTTGCAAAAGATAATACAAAGCATTTTTACGGTAAAAACAAGAAACAATAATTTGCATTATAAAAAGATATAGGTGTTTTATTATAAAGAAAGAGAAAGAGAAAGAGAAAGA
>JAJRZB010000402.1 GCA_024275455.1 Bacteroidota bacterium
ATTTTCAAGATACCCCAGGTATTTTTCTTGCATCAATTGGCGGAAATTATACATTTTCAAATAGTTTTATGATACAAGGAGAGTTTCTATATAACAGTAACGGAATAACAGGCAAATCTAAAATTCCAACCAATTTATTTTATTTGGAATACTCTGCAAAAAATTTATCTCCTTCAAAATATTCACTCTTTGCACAAATTTCATATCCAATTTCTCCACTGATAAATAGTACACTTGCATCTATATTAAACCCGAGCGATAATTCTTTCTTCTTAAATCCTTCGGTTGAAATTTCATTAAATGAAGATGTTTATTTATTGGTCTCCGGACAGTTTTTCTTGGGAGATAATTTGACCGAATGGGGCGATTACGGTCAATTTTATTATTTAAGAATTAAATGGAACTTTTAATCAAATCTGTTGTAAATGATAAAAGAACAATTTTATCCTTGATTTTTGTGATTTTTATTATTATATATATGAGCAATTACTTCAACTATTATTTGTAAGTTTTTACAAAACAAAAGGTTAAAATGACCAGAAAAGAAGTAAATATTAAATCGTTTCAAAAGAACCTGTCGGAATTACTAAACTCTGTTGAGCAAGGCGATGAGATAATATTGACAAAGCATGATATTCCGATTGCAAAAATTTCACCAATTGATGCTCCTTCTATCACCTTAAAAAATAGTTTTCTAACGGCAAGGGCTATTGAAACAAAACGAATGCACAATACTGATGCATCTGAAATCTGGTTTGGTTAACAGTTTATTTCAGATATTGTGTTGAAATAATTTCCTACAAACTAGGCAGGTATTTTTTTATTCTTTTCTTGTTTTAAATTTCCATATTGAACAAGAGCCACACCACTTAAAATTATTATCGCAGCAAAAATCATTGTTGCATTTATTCTTTCATCCAAAATGAACCAACCCAGAAAAATAGCTATCATTGGATTTATGTAAGTATAAGTTGCAACTAGTGAAACCGGAAGCACTGATATAGCATAAATATATGCAGCATATCCAAACAACGAGCCAAAAATAATTAAATATAACATTGATAAAAATCCATTTCTATCAAGTGAAAAAGAATTTTGTTCACCTAAAATTAGACCAATTGAAATTTGAAAACACCCTGCAATAATCATTTGAAAAGAAGCACTCATTAATGGATGTGTTTTAAGTCTTTTATACTTTGAATAAAGACTCCCAATTGACCAACTGAATGCTGCCCCCAGAATTGCTAATATTCCTAAAAAATATTCTGTGTTTATTAAATTTCCAAGTTCGTTCCAAAATATTAGCAGAATTCCTAAAAAACCAAGCAGTAAACCAAAGAACACAATTCTATTTATTCTATAACTATTGGGAATAAAGAATTCGAAAATAACTATCCAAAACGGGAGTGTAGTTATTAACAAACTGGCTAACCCTGTTGGTATCCATTGCTCAGCTATAACTACAAATGCATTTGCAAAACCAATAAGCAAAATTCCAATAAAAGCTATATGCTTAAAATCCTCCCTATTAGGAAATTTTATTTTTTTTAATCTTAACACTAAAAGTAAAATAGGACCGGCTACTACCCATCTAATTCCGGCAAAAAGCATTGGTGGTAATGATTCAACACCAATTCTAATTACCAAATAAGTTGTACCCCAAATTATACAAATAGAAACCCAAGAGAGGTAAGCATATATATTTGTTTTCTTCATTATTCTAAACTAATAATTTATCAAATAACAAATTTAAGTTTAACCTGCATTTAATAATGAAGAATGAATAGATTTTTTGTAGTTTTCGTATGAATATAACTTATATAAAAAATAATGAACAAATTACAAATCAAAAAAGCTGAAGCAGCCGATATACCAATTATTATTGATTTTATTAAAAAGTTAGCTGAATATGAAAAATTATCGCACGAAGTTAGCGTAACTGAAGATCAGTTGGAAAAATCTTTGTTTGCTAACGATACAAATGCTTTTTCAATTATTGGTTATTTGGATAATAAACCTGTTGCTTTTGCATTGTATTTTTTTAATTTCTCTACTTTTCTTGGTAAAAAAGGACTTTATTTGGAAGACCTTTTTGTTCTTCCGGAATACAGAAGTAATGGTATCGGGAAACAAATGCTTAAACACTTAGCCCAAATTGCCATTGATAATGATTGCGGCAGATTTGAATGGGCTGTTCTCGATTGGAATGAACCGGCAATTCGATTTTACAAAAAGCTTGGTGCAGCACTAAAAAAAGAATGGATTATTACAAGAATTACCGGTGAGAATCTTAAAAAACTATCTCAATAAACTAAAACAAAAGTATAACTATGGATTTAGAACAAGTAAAAAACTGGCTTCAAGACTTTCCTTTTGTCTATTCTTTAATAAAAATAATCGGAGTTATATTACTTGCAATAATCTCTTATATAATTACTAAAAAGATTATTATTACCGGAGTAAATAAAATAGTTGAAAGAACTAAAACTGAAATTGATGACATCATTCTTAATGAAGCGGTGTTAAAAAGAATAGCATATATTGCTCCTCTTCTAGTAATCTCACAATTTATTTATTTAGTTCCGACTTTTGAAGTTTTTCTAAACAGATTTACAAATTCAGCTATTGTTTTACTTCTGCTTCTTTTAATCGGGTCACTAATTAATGCGAGCAATGAACTCTATGAAAAATCAAGTAAGTATAACAGGAGACCAATAAAAGGATATTTGCAAATTGCTAAAATCATTATCTTCATCCTTGGCGGTATTGCTATCATAGGACTTTTAACCGGTCAGCAGCCTTGGACAGTAGTAACCGGTGTTGGTGCATTTACCGCAATTTTAATTTTAATTTTTAAAGATACCATTCTTTCCTTTGTTGCCAGTATACATATCTCCGCATATGATTTGATTAGAGTAGGTGATTGGATTGAAGTCCCTAAATATGGAGCCGATGGTGATGTTATGGACGTTGCTCTACATACCATTAAAGTTCAAAATTTTGATAAGACAATTGTTGTTTTCCCAACACATAAATTGTTAGAGGACTCATTTAAAAACTGGCGGGGTATGCAGCAAGCCGGTGGAAGAAGAATTAAAAGGTCAATTTTTATCGATCTTTCCAGTGTAAAATTTCTTGACGAAAGATTATTGGAAAAGTTTAAGAAAATTCAATTACTTAATGATTATGTAAAGGGGAAAGAAGTTGAGATTGCTAAATATAATCAAGAAAAACAAATAGATACTTCCGAAATTATAAATGGAAGAAGACTTACAAATATAGGAACATTTAGAGAATACTTAAAAGCTTACCTTAAAAACAGAGAAGATATTAGCAATGATTTTACATTTTTAGTCAGACAACTTACTCCTGGACCAAGTGGTATACCGATTGAAGTCTATGTTTTTGCAAATACAACTGATTGGGTAAAATATGAGCAAATACAGGCCGATATTTTTGACCATATTTTTGCCTCTGTTTCGGAATTTGAATTAAATATTTTCCAAAACCCGACAGGTAAAGATTTTATAGGTTTTCAAAAAAATAAACTAATCATCAACTAAAATTATTTTTCTATGAAAAATTTCAAAAAACTTTTCGGAGTAAATAAACCTATAATAGGAATGATTCATGTGGAAGCACTTCCGGGAACACCTAATTATAAAGGAAGTGTAAAAAGGATAGTTTCTAAAGCATTAGAAGAAGCGGCAATCTATTCAAATGCCGGAATCGACTCAATTGCAATTGAAAACATGCATGATGTACCTTACCTAAATAACTCCGTAGGACCGGAAATAACTTCTCTGATGAGTATAATTGCTTATGAAATTAAAAACAGAACCAATCTTCCCGTTGGAATTCAAATACTTGCCGGGGCAAATAAAGAAGCATTTGCTGCAGCCCATTCAGCCGGTATCGATTTTATTAGGGCAGAAGGTTTTGTGTTCGCACACGTTGCAGATGAGGGAATCATTGAATCAAATGCAGGTGAAATTTTACGCTATAGAAAAATGATTGGAGCAGAAAACATTTTAGTATTTACAGATATAAAAAAGAAACATAGCTCACATTCAATAACTTCTGATATAACAATAGAAGAAACAGCTCATGCAGCTGAGTTCTTTATTAGTGACGGCTTAATAGTTACCGGAACAGCTACCGGAAAAGAGGCTGATCCAAATGAAATCACATCAGTTAAGAAAACCAGTAAACTACCGGTTATTATTGGCTCCGGAGTTACTTTACAAAATGTTGATAAATATTTACCGATTTGCGATGCTATGATTATCGGCTCATACTTTAAGAAAAACGGAAACTGGAAAAATACAGTTGATGAAGATCGTATTAAAACATTTATGAGAAAAGTATCCAGTTTGCGATAGTATTATGGTTGTCATTCCCACGAAAGTGGGAATCCAGCAGAATATTTAAAAATTGGATTTCATATAAATCCGTTAGCAAATAGAATTTAAACTTGATAGTTGAGAGAATAATTAAAAATAAAAAATCATTCAATCGCAGATGAAAATTTTCATTCTAATTATCTTCTATACTTTAGTGTTTACTTCAGTAAACGCACAACAAAATAATTATGCTATAGGCGGTAGAATTGGGATTGGTTCACTAATGGGAGACTTCCCTTCTCAAACAACTTTGGGTGGAAAATTATTCTTTGAAACAAATAATGCCTTCAATCCTTTTGATAAATTCCAACTTCATTTTACTTATGCTCAAAAAATAGAAAAGTTTTTACCGGGGGATTTCAAAATTCAATACTATTCATTTATGTATTCCATCGGATTTAACGGGTTACTAACCCAAGAATTAAATCAATTTATTACTATTGAAGAAGGAATCGGACTAATCATATTAAATGATCGTTCCTTTAATGACATTAATGTTTGGAATTACGGAGTTTCTTTAAGTCTCTTAGGAGAGATAAATCTAAATAAAAACATTAGTCTTGGTTTAGGTTTAGATTACGGACTTACACTAAGTAATACTAATGTAAGTTATTTTCTTTTAACATTACAAAGCAAATATTATATCGAATTATTATCACTTTAGTTTTTAATTAATATTTCCTATTTTCAAGCTAATTTTATCTCTTAAACATTACAACTCGTACAATTCCTTCATCAACTGGCTATACTGCTCAAACGTTAATGCTTGGTCCGCATCACTTAACGCACTAGGCGGATCAGGATGAAATTCAACCATAATTCCGTGAGCGCCAACTACTTTTGCAGCTTTTGCAAGCGGAGCAATTTTATCACGTACTCCAATTGCGTGAGACGGATCAACAATAATAGGCAGATGAGTCATTTCTTTAAGAAAAGGAATTACCCCAAGATCTAAAGTATTTCTTGTTGCAGTTTCAAAAGTTCTTATTCCACGCTCACATAAAATAACTTGACGGTTTCCATGAGCTAAAATATACTCTGCAGCATTAAGTAGTTCATCAATTGAAGACATCATTCCTCTTTTCAGCATTACCGGCCGGTGTACTCGACCAACTTCTTTCAGCAAAGAGAAATTCTGCATATTTCTTGCTCCAATTTGTAATATGTCTGCATGTTGCGCAACATCGGAAACTTGTTCTGGAGCTAATACCTCCGTTATAATAGGAAGTTCATATTCTTTTCCAGCAGCTTTTAGTTCAGCTAAACCTTCAAAACCCATACCTTGAAAACTATAGGGTGATGTTCTCGGTTTAAAACATCCGCCTCGTAAAATACTTGTTCCATTTTCTTTTGCATGATGAGCACATTCAAAAATTTGATCATGTGATTCAACAGAACATGGTCCGCCAATTACAGTAAAACTATCACCACCAATTAGCACATTGTTTACTTTAATAATTGTATCTTCTGGTTTGTAATCCCTGCTGGCAAGTTTATAACTTTTCGGTTTTTTAGGCTTAACTAATTTTTCCTCAACCGGTAATTCAATATTTTTATTCGAAGTTTTTTTCTCGCTCAACCCCGAAGCTAAAAAGTTTAAATCAGCTTTAACAATATCTTTACTCGGATAACAGCCCAAAACCTTAATAAATCTTGTGTGAATTCCAAGATCATCCAAAAGTAATTTTACCTTTTCATCTTGAATATTACCCTCAAAGTCTAAATAGAACATCTCTTCCCAAGGATTCCCAATTATAGGTCTTGATTCCAATTTAGTCATATTTATATCAAACTTACTGAAAACAGTTAGTGCATTTAACAAGGAACCCGGTGTATGTGCAGTTGCCATTACCAATGATGTTTTTGTGGGAATTCTGGAATCAATTACTTGTGATTTTCTTGAGCAGACTAAAAATCGTGTAAAGTTTTCAGGCTGATTGCCAATGTCCCTTTGGAGTATTTTTAAATTAAATAATTTTGCTGCCTCTTCGCTTGCTATTGCTCCATATTCCGGTTTACCTTCTTCCATAATTTTTTTACCGGACATAGCTGTATCGGCAAAATACTGTATCTTACAATTGGGCAGTGTTGATAAAAACTTATTGCACTGCGAAGCCGCCTGATAATGAGCAAAGATAATTTCCAAATTACTTAATGTGGACTTTTCCGTTCCAACCAAACAATGTTTTACCTGAAATTTTTCCTCTCCGACAATTGAAAGAGTTGTATGAAGAAGTAAATCATAAACTTCATTTATTCCGCCGGAAGTAGTATTTTCAATTGGAAGCAATGCAAAATCTGCTCTTCCCTCTTCAACTTCCGCAGCAACCTCATCAAATCTTTCTTTACTTATAAATATTATTTCCTTTTGATATTGAGCAAAAAACTTTCGGGCAGCCATCGAACTGTAAGACCCTTCAATTCCTTGTATAGCAATACGAAACACATCCGAGCCGTTATCAAAAAATGATGATTGAAAATGTTTCTGCTGCAACCTTACCGAATCATCAATAATATCGTAAAATACTTTCGAAACATAATGCGAATCGAGTCCCAATTTTTTAGCAGAATTTATTAATCTCGATAATAATTCA
>JAJRZB010000403.1 GCA_024275455.1 Bacteroidota bacterium
AAATTCATATTAATGGTTCGAAAGGAAAATTAAAATTAAATCCTGATCTTTATGACATTAAAGAAATTTCTTTAATGTTGCAAAATGTTGAGAATTTACTTTTCCCAACTAATAAAAAAGAACGCCCACTAATAAGTTATAATATTGAGTAAGGTTCGATCAAAAATATATTCAAAACGAGCCTTCAAGCAATAATTGGATTTAGTGCAATTTTATCTCAAATTCAAAAAACAAACTCTATAGATTTTCTTGAACTTAAAACAGCTCAAGCTATTGAGAATATCCAAAACCTTGCATATCAAAAGGAATATAATTTTTCTATTAAAACAAGCATTGATAGTAATACTCAACTTAAAATTACTCCGTCAACTAAATATTTAATCTCAGAAAATATTTGGGTTGAAGCTGAAATTTATTTATATGGAACTTTAACAAATGCTGGAGGGAAAAATAAAGCTAATATCCATATTGATACAAAAGAATATGGCACACTAATTATTGATACACAGAAAGTGTTTTTAAAAGATCAAGAAGATAATTTGTTATATAGAAAATTTGGAGTTAGAGCTAAATGTAAACAAAATATTGAGACTGGTGAAATTGATCCAAAATCACTACAACTTGTTGAGTTTAAAGAATTTAATCCAAACTTTGATTATGATTATTTAAAAGGACTTATTAAGAAAGCAAAAGTACACTGGAAAAACACAGATACTGATAAATGGGTAGCTGAATTAAGAGGGAATTATGATGCATAGTTTACTACTTGATACTAGCTTTTTTATTCGGTTACTAAATGATGAAGACGATTTACATAAAAATACTTTAGACTACTATAAATACTTTTTGGAAAATAATTTTGTATTAAAAGTATCTACTATTTCAATAGCTGAATACTGTGTTAGAGGAAATATTGAGGATTTACCTTTTAAGAATTTACGAATATTACCGTTTAATTTTGATCATGCAAAGAAAACAGGTGAATTTGCTAGAGTTTTATTTGGACATAAAGATAAACTCAAACCAAGAACTTGCATACCAAATGATGCTAAATTATTTGCTCAAGCAGATATTGATAGTAATATTACTCACTTTCTTTCTTCTGATACAAGTGCTATAAAATCAATGAATATTTTGAAAACACAGGTAAATATACATTTCGAATTTATCGATATTCATAATCCTTATAGTGAAATATTTGGTATTCTTGACTTATAGAACACTTATTTTTATAAGTCTTCTTAATACCACAAACCATAACTAAGTTTTACAATAAATTGGTTCGATTCATATTGCCAGCGGTCTTGTGATATTTTATTTATGTTATGGTTATAAACAACATACAAATCGGTTAGTGGTGTAATTGTCCAACGCATACGTGTGTTTGTTCCAAAAGAATTACTTTCATTATCATACTGGATAAAACTGCTCAATTGTAAATCGGGAGAAAAATTAAGCTGCAATCTGCCGCCAAATAGTTCTTGATGAAAAGCTCCCTCTTTTAAGTCGACAATATTTTTTTCATAATTTAATCCTAAAATTATATTGCTTGTAAATCTCAAACTCATCTCAAGCTCAATTTGATCTAATGTGCCGGTATAAAATGTACCAACCCACCAAGTTGCTTGCCCGCTAACAGGGCGTTTACTTGCCGATTCAAATTCAAGTCTGTATCTCATATAATTATATTCATCCACTGGCAATACAACTCCATCTTCAATTTCAAACGGTTCGGTTAATCTTTCACCAACCGGACGAATATTAAACTCAAATCTGTCTCCGCTTTCCATAAGAAAATGAAAAGGTGCAGTGAAAATACTGTAACTTTCCCACTGATTATTTAAGTCGGTTACAAGCCTTAAAGAACTTTCAAAAAAGAATTGACGAATAAAACTCCAATTAGGTCTTGGCATATAATCAAAACCTAATCTATAATTTTTAACACCGGTACGCGGTACAAATCCTAAAGAAGGTTGGAAAGCTTCGCCAATATATTTATATGTAAAAGCAATATCAAAAAGATCATTGGGATAATCGATTTTAATTCCGTAAGATTTTTTATCTCCGCTTAAATCTGGGCGGTTACTGTACAATCCCCAAATACCAAATAGAAAATTCTTGTCATCAAAAAGATTACTAATTTGATAAGTAAAATCAGCACCAAGCAGCCAACTTTTATTTAATCCGGTCGGGTCTCCGGCAGTAGCAATTATACCAAAATTCGATTGCTCAAAAATATTTTGTTTAATTCTAACTACACCCATATTTGTTGATGGAACAAGTGAATCTACTTTGCTTGTATGAACGTATAACCCGCCTAAATTTGTATTGCCAACTTTTCCATTAAACTTCGTTCCCAAGGTTAAAGGAACTTGAACACCTTCATGAAGTCCAATTCTTCTACTAAAGAAAGGGATTACATCAAATCCAAGACCCAAGCCAAAATCATAAATATCAGCACCTTCTAGAAAGAATGTTCTTTTTTCCGGGAAGAAAAGAGGAAACCGTGTTAGGTTAGTTCTACGGGCGTCAACTTCTGTTTCCGCAAAATCGGTATTAATAGTTAATGTTGCAGCAATATCGGGAGTTATTCTTTTTGTTACATCCCCGCTTAAATCTTTATCAAACTTAGCTTTCGTACCGAAACTTTTATGAAATCCGATAGTTGGTGAAATTTTCATTAATAGCCCAAGTCCAAGATCAAATTCTGGCAGACCTTTTATTGTACCGGCTTTACTTAACGAAATAACCCTATAATCTCTTCTTAATGCTGTCCACCTATCCTTTTCCAGCAATCTTTGTATTCTTCTTTCAATATTAAAACCCCACTCTCGTAAACCACTTTTAAAACTTAATGTTTTAACCGGAATAACGATTTCAGCGCTCCAACCGTTTACAGTGATTTTAGTTTTAGCATCCCAAACACCATCCCAGTTTGAGTTTTCGTATTCGCCCCTATAAGCAACTATAGCATCATATCTGGCTCCTAACGGGTTAACCGAAAAGATATATCCATTACGCTCATCTTTGTAGGTGTCTAAAACAAATTTAATGTTATCTTCATTATCAAGCCGTTCATCGCGAGCTTTTGAATAAGCAATTATTTTTTGAGGTTCATCTTCACAAATAATTCCAATTATTAAATTCTCACTATCGGTAGTAATTTTTACAGTTGTTTTGTAGGAGGGCTGAGAGTTTTCGTTTGGCTCAACCATAGTTAAACTATTAATAGAAGCAGCAGTTTGCCAAAATGGTTCACTCAAAATTCCATCTAAATCAAACGCTCCGTTATATTTCTTAACAGTTAAAATTTTACTGCTGTTCTTCTGAGCTAATAGATTTGTATTTGAGCTTAACAGAATAGTTATAAATAATAAAAAACAATATTTTACAGTGTGAACTATTTTCATAAAAATATATTGTAAATTTAATAAGATATATAAATATCTGAATATATTTTTACTTTTAATAAAAAAATTGCAAAAAAGATAAGCTAAGTTATTTGGAGAGAATCATTTTTCGTATTTTAAAGTTCTCCCCAACTTGAAGTTTGTACATGTAAACTCCACTGGATAAATTACTCCCGTCAAACTCAACTGTATAACTACCGGCATGTTGATAAGCACTAACCAATGTTGCAATTTTACTGCCCAGCATATTGTAGACAATTAGGGAAACAACTTGAGGGTCTTGTAACGAATACTTAATAGTAGTAGATGGATTAAAAGGATTTGGATAGTTTTGGTAAAGTTTTATTTTCTTAGGTATTTCATCATATTCCATTAATGCCACATCAGTTACATTTCCGGTAAATTCTGTTAACACAGCCCGATGATCTGAACAATAATAAACGCCGTCATACGGGCTACCCATAATAACTAAAGATTTAAGTACTTCTAATTGACCGATGTTCTTATAAAAAACATAATCTATTTTTGATGATGGCGAAGAAGCCGGAACTGTAGCCCCCGATTTACCAGGGTTTGCTTCGGTAAAAGTGCTTATGTAAAATGTATCGGAGTTGGTTTCCGTTAAATAACGTACTGACGTTGCTGCGGGTGCATCGTTAAAATCTCCGGTTAGAATTGTTGCAACTCCCGGGTTTTGATTTTCTATTTCTTTAACATAATCTATTATTTGCAAAACTTGTTGGTTACGGACACTCCCGCTATTATACGAAAGATGTGTGTTGAACATATTAACCATTCCTACCGGCGTATCAATATAATTCCACACTGCCTTTCTGGGGAATATACCATTAACAAGCTGCTTGAATCCACTTTTCAGAACCGGATATTTACTAATTATTCCTATTGACTCTCGGAATTTATTATCCCAAGAAAGATGTGTAGCCTGCTGATAAAAATAATAAGGAATGTTAAAATAAACACTAAGCGAATCAGCTATTTGTTTCCCTTGATTTTTTGTACCATTTAAAAACTCATTTATTTCTTGTAAACCAATAATATCCGGGTTAAAGATTTTAAGTTTTTCTATTATTTTTAATATCCTTGTTGCAGGATCGGTTCCAGGTTTCATCCCTTGAATATTGTATGTCATTACAGTTAATGTATCGGCGGCAAAATTAACTTTGACAAAAATGAAAGATAAAAAACAAATGTATGATATTAGTTTTTTTAATTGCATTACTTATTCCTAAATATACTTAATTTAAATTGGTTTTCGGATTATTTTTATTGAAAAAACTCACCTATATCCTCTCTTTCGTAAAGAGAGGACTAATTGAAAATCAGAAAACCAATTTGTTTTTAGCATATTTAAATACACTTTCAATCTTTCCAAATAAAATCGAACAACATATAGCCTGCCGTTAACATTATTACATCATAACATACCAAAACGGCAAGTTCTGCAACAGAGTCTGAAACTAAATCACCATCCATGGCAAATTTTGTAAGTTCCATTAGTGTCAAGATAAGCGGTAGCAAAATCGGGAAAGATAGAACCGGGTAAAGAGTCCCTTTGGTATTGGCTTTAGATATTATTGCTGCAATCAATGTAGAAGAAACTGCAATACCTATGCTGCCGAATAAGAGAGCTAAAAAGAAAAGAGAAAGATTAAGAATAATAAATGATTCGAATAAAAGATAGAAAAGAAAAACTATTGAAATATTCATTATGAATACAAGCACTAAATTAA
>JAJRZB010000404.1 GCA_024275455.1 Bacteroidota bacterium
AAAATGGTTACAAAGTATTGGGTAAACCAATTCCCAAAACTGTTGAAGAAGTTGAAGAAGTTTGTAGCACATAAAATATAATAATAATGCTTTCAGATAAGTATAAAAATCTATTTAATTCATTACAAGAATTAATCCCTAAAGAAAGATTATTCAGTGATGAATTGCGGACATTAGCATACGGAACAGACGCCAGTTTTTACAGACTTATCCCAAAAATTGTTGTAAAAGTTATTTCCGAAAAAGAAGTAATTTTTGTAATTAAAAAATGCAACGAGTTCAATATCCCTATTACATTTAGGGCTTCCGGAACAAGTCTCTCAGGTCAATCAATAACCGATTCGGTTTTAGTAGTGGCTGATAGGTCTTGGAATAAAATTACAATTTCCAAGGACAAATTAAAAATAACACTTCAACCGGCAGCGTTAGGCGGAAGAGCAAATCTTGAACTAAGTAAATTCAATAAAAAAATAGGACCTGATCCGGCTTCGATAAATGCTGCAACAGTTACCGGAATTGCATCTAATAATGCCAGCGGTATGACAAGCGGAGTAAAATACAATTCTTATAATACAGTAAAGGATATGAGAATTGTTTTTGCAAACGGAGTTATTCTCGATACTTCGGATAGTGATAAAAAGGCTGATTTTATAGAAGGAAACAGAGAGTTTATAGTTGAACTTTTAGATCTGGCTTGGAATATAAATAAAAACTCCGGTCTTATAAATAGAATCAAAAAAAAGTATGAAATTAAAAACACTACCGGATATGGGATAAATTCATTTATTGATTTTCAAGACCCGATTGAAATAATCAAACACCTTATGATCGGTTCAGAAGGAACTTTAGGATTTATTTCCGAAATAACTTTTAATACAATTCCTTATCTACCGAATAAAGCAACTGCATTAATTATTTTCCCCAATGTTGAAAAGGCTTGTTCTGCAATACCAATTTTAAAGAAGATGCCGGTGGATGCAGCAGAAATTATGGATCGTGCATCTTTAAGATCCGTAGAAAATAAAGAAGGATTACCATCTTATCTTAAAACACTTACAGAAACAGCTTCCGCCCTTTTAATTGAAACTTCGGCAAAAAGTAAAGAAAAACTTGAAAACAATATAAATGTTATTAAAAGAAATCTTTTACTTATTGATACTGTGTTTCCAATAGAATTTACAACCGAGAAAAAGGAATATTTAAAACTTTGGAATGTAAGAAAAGGTTTATTTCCATCAGTCAGCAAAGCAAGAAAGCCCGGAACTACAGTTGTAATTGAAGATGTAAATTTTGAAACTTCAAAATTAGCAGATGCAGTTACTGATTTGCAAAAAGTATTTATCAAACATAATTATGATGATACAATTATTTGGGGACATGCCCTCTCGGGAAATATCCATTTTGTATTTGCGCAGGATTTTAATATTCCCTCTGAAGTTAAACGTTATAAAAACTTTATGAATGATATAGTTGAACTTGTAATTAAAAAATATGACGGATCATTAAAAGCAGAACACGGAACAGGTAGAAATATGGCTCCATTTGTAAAATATGAATGGGGAGATGAAATTTATGAAATGATGAAAAAGATAAAAAAAATATTTGACCCTAAAGGAATTCTAAACCCCGGTGTTCTAATTAATGACGATACAGAAGTTCATGTTAAAAATCTTAAACCCACTCCAATTGTAAATCCAATTATAGATAAATGTATAGATTGTGGTTTTTGTGAAAATGTCTGCCCTTCAAAAAATTTAACATTAACACCACGACAAAGAATTACTGTCTGGCGGGAAATTTCAAATCTTAGAATTAACAGAAAAGATTTTCAACGATTTGAAGAGTTAAATAAAAATTTTGATTATGATGGAGAAAAGACTTGTGCTACCGACGGACTTTGCGAATTAGCTTGTCCCGTTGATATCGATACCGGAAAACTAATTAAACAAATTAGAAGTGAAAAGTTAAGCCTCGATAACAAAAAGTATGCAAAGTGGCTAGCTAATAATTTTAAACTAATAACCACATCAGCTAAATACGGATTAAATATAGTTTCATTCTTCCAAACTATTTTTGGTGATTCTGTTTTGTATTAAGTTAGTTCGGGACTTAGAAGCATTACTAAAAATAAAATGCCGGCATGGAATAAGTTTATACCAGCCGGTTCTAATTTTAAAATAAGTGAAGCTCATTTAAATACCTCTAAAGAAATGGTTGTTTATTTCCCTAGCTGTATCAGCCGAACGATGGGAAATTCTAAACACAGCCGGTACAAAGAAACTCAAACTGATGTTATGAAAAGATTGTTAACCAAAGGGGGATTTAATATTCTTTTTCCTAATAATCTTACTTCTCTATGTTGCGGTATGCCTTTCTCCAGTAAAGGGCATTTTGATTTAGTTGAATTAAAATCGAAAGAGTTAGAGAAAGAGTTATTACACATTTCCAGAAACGGAAAATATCCTATTCTGTTTGACACAAGTCCGTGTACAAAGACAATAAATGAATATTTAATTAAAGTTAAAAATGATAAATTAAAAATTTATGATTCAGTGGAATTTATTCATGATATCTTATTGACTAAATTAAAGATTAATAAAAAAGATCAAAGTGTTGCTATTCATCCTACATGCAGTACAACTAAAATGGGCCAAACAGATAAATTAGTGGCAATAGCGAAATCGTGTGTAACAAATGTTCATATACCCGAAGAAATTACTTGCTGCGGCTTTGCCGGTGATAGAGGATTTACATTCCCAGAATTAAACGAATCAGCTTTGAATAATCTTAAATCTGATATACAAGAGCATCACTGTACAAGCGGTTATTCTTCCAGTAAAACTTGCGAAATAGGTTTATCCCTTCACAGCGGAATAGACTACAACTCAATTGCCTATCTTGTTGATGAGTGTAGCACCGGTTAGATTAATAACTTTTTTACATTTTAAAACCTATGTTATCTTAGAAATGCCATTAAAATTTATTGAGCATAACTCCATAAATTTTAATGAATTTGTGGAGTTGTATCCAAGAAATTATTGTTTATTTCAATAAATTCTCTTTCTCCATTCATCAAATCCGAAAGCCTAAGATTATTCATAACATTATCAATTGAGCCTTGTAATATTTGCCAAAATGATCTAATTGAACAATCCGGTGAATGTGTACATATAGAAAATTCTGGTGAGTGTTTTTCACAGTAGGAAGAATCAAAAAATTTGCCGCCGAGAACGTTCATAACATTTCCGATAATTATTTTGTCAGGGGGTTGTGTTAATGTGTAACCGCCTGTTCTACCCCGCTCACTTTCCAAAAAACCGCCCAGTCTTAATATTCTTAATGTTTTGGCAACATTATGTTCCGATATTCCCTCATTGCTGCTTATCTCGGGAATAGTTAACCCAACCCCTTGTCTATAAGCATAACCAAGGCGGACTAAACATCGTAAACCGTATTCTTCTTGTGTCGTAAATTTCATTTTATTTTTTATGCTCTTTGTGCCTGGCACTTTGAAAGTGCCAGGCACATTAGTTATTCATTTAAAGGAATTTTTGATCCACACATTTTCGCATGAATTAATTTTTCGTATTTCTCTTTTGGTATAGAAGGTCCTTCTTTTGAGCAATTTTCTGCAAACACTTGTTGAAGCAAACCTGAAATTTCTTCCGGTGTCCGTCCTTCAATATGATGACGAGGCAGCATAAATAACACTTCACCATTCTTAATTAATGCAGCAGACGGTGAGGAAGGAGGAAACTGCGGTAAATATTTACTTCTTACCAAATCAACAGCTTCTCGGTCTTGTCCGGCAAAAACCGTTACAATATTATCTGGAATTACTTTCCCTTGTAAAGCTAATGATACACCTGGTCTTGCACTGCCTGCAGCACATCCGCAAACAGAATTGATAAACACAAAAGTCGTTTCATCATTCTTTTGTGACAGTATTTCATCAACTTGTTCCGGTGCAGTTAACTCTGTAAAACCTACATAAGTAAGCTCATCCCGCATTGGCTGAACAGCTGTTGGATCATATATGGGTGCATTTCTATTTATTTCAAACATGTTATTTCCTTTGTTTTTATGAAAATATATTTCTTAATCTTAATCGTACTCTTACTCATAATCTGCTTCTAAAAAATGAATTAAGAGTGGTTATGAGTAATAAGTAAAGAACTCTCTAATAAAATCCTAAATTTAATTTTGCCTCATCACTCATCATATCTTTATTCCATGGGGGTTCCCAAACCAACTCTATATTAACTTCATTTACTTCTTCAATACTTTTCACTTTTTCTCTCACTTCTCCGGGTAAACTTTCAGCAACAGGACACGCCGGTGAAGTAAGTGTCATTTTAATATTTACATTGGCATTGTCATCAATATTAATACTATAAATCATGCCTAATGCATAAATATCTACCGGTATTTCCGGATCATAAACAGTTTCTAAAACTGAAATAATTTTTGTTCTAAATAACCTTTGTCAACCATAAATAAACCTTAAGAAAACATTTTTTTTACTTTTAAAAGAGCATTATATAAATGATCAATCTCTTCTATTTTATTATACATGGAAAAAGAAGCTCTTGCAGTTGCCGACAGATTAAACCTTTTGATTAACGGCATTGTACAATGATGTCCGGTTCTTATCGCTATACCATCTGTGTCAATAATGGTCCCAATATCATAAGGGTGAATTCCATCAATTACAAAAGAAATTACAGAAGCTTTATGTTCAGATGTTCCGATTATTTTAAGTCCTTCAATTTCCAACAATTTTTCTGTACCATATTTTAATAATTTCTCTTCATGCTCCGATATTTCTTTCATATCGAATGATGTCAGATAATCTATTGCAGCTCCAAGAGCAATACCGCCAACTATATTCGGAGTTCCCGCTTCAAACTTTTGAGGAAGATCGTCATAAGTTGTTTTTTCAAATGTTACTTCACTAATCATATCTCCGCCACCTTGAAAGGGTTCCATTTTATCAAGAAATTCTGTTTTACCATAAAGAACACCAATGCCGGTAGGACCAAAAACTTTATGTCCGGAAAAAACATAAAAATCACAGTCCAATTTTTGAACATCAACCTTAGTATGCGGAACAGCTTGGGCACCATCTAGTAAAACGGGTATATTGTACTCATGGGCTTTATCAACAATTTTTTTAACGGGATTTATTGTTCCCAATGCATTTGAAATATGAACGATGGATACCAGTTTAGTTTTTTCAGAAATTAATTTTTCATATTCTTCAAAAATAAATTCACCTTTGTTATTTACCGGAACTACTTTTAGATGAAGTTTTTTCCTATTACAAAGTAACTGCCAGGGAACAATATTTGAATGATGTTCCATATGCGAGATAATAATTTCATCGCCTTCATTAAAATAACTTGAACGGCAAAGTGAATTTGCAACAAGATTAATTCCTTCCGTAGCTCCACGGACAAAAATAATTTCAGCAACACTCATTGCATTAAGAAATTCTTTAACTTTTAATCTTGCTCCCTCATAAGATTCAGTTGCCAGCTCACTAAGAAAGTGTAAACCCCTATGGATATTGGCGTTTTCATAAGTATAATAATTTGTTATTGCATCAATAACACTTTGAGGTTTTTGCTAAGTTGCAGCATTATCTAAATAAACCAAAGGTTTTCCGTTAACTAATCTTTTAAGTATCGGAAAATCTTCCCTTACTTCATCAACGTTAAACCTGCGATAAGATTTAGTTTGTTTTGAACTTGGTTTTATTTCAAAATCAAAATCCATTAGAATTCTTCTCTTTGTAAATGTTCAAATATAGTATGGTTTACTTTTGCTCTTAATTCTTCATGAGTAATCTCTTTTACAACATCATCAATAAAAGCTCTAATTAACATAGACCTAGCCGATTCAGCCGAAACTCCTCGAGAACGAATATAGAAGTATGCTTCCTCATCAAGTTTACCAACTGTTGCTCAGTGCGAACATTTTACATCATCGGCATAAATTTCCAATTGCGGTTTTGCATCAACACTTGCATCTTTAGAAAGCAATACTGATTTATTAGATTGAAATGCGTTTGTTTTTTGAGCAAGTTGATCAACTAAAATTTTACCTGAAAAAACACCGCGAGCTTTATCATCTAAAATACCTTTGTATAACTCATTGCTCATACAATTTGGCTTTATATGATTAATAAATGTATGATGATCTATATGCTGTTCTTTATTACCTAAGTATAATCCGTAGAGATGACACTCAATGTTTTCGCCATCAAGATATGCATTAATATCATTTCTTACAATTTTACCGCCAAAAGAAAGGGAAAAATGATTAAATACACTGGATGCTTTTTGTTTAATATCGGTCTTGTCAATATGAAAAGCAGTTTCGGCTTCATTTTGCAATTTATAAAATGAAATATTCGCATTTTCATCAACGGATATTTCTGTTACAACATTTGTAAAATATTGAGAATTTTTATTGCCGACAAATTCACTTATAATTTTTGCATTAGTATTTTCCTCGGCAATTATCAAATTTCTTGGTTGTACTAAAGGCTTATCAATACTATCAGAAGTGATATTTATAATATGAATCGGTTTTTTAACAATTTTATTCTTCGGAATGTAAATTACAAATCCATCATAAGTAAAAACATTATTTAATAAATTAAAGGTATTTGAAGTAGAAATGTTTTTTGATAAATATTTTTCCAAAAATTTTGGATTGTTTTTTGAGAGATTATATAAACTATCAATAATAATTCCATTTTCAACTTCTCCAATATCAGATAATTCTTTATCTAAAATTCCGTTTAGAAATACTAACAAATGAACATCTGTATCAGGAAGTATATAATCATTAATACTGATTTTATTCTGAAAATTGTTTTTTAACAATGGTGAAGGGGTATATTCTTGACTAAGAATTGGTTTAACATTTGTGTATTTCCATTCCTCTTCTTTTTTAGTGGGAAACTCTGCAGACTTAAAGAAAACAGTTGCTTCTTTTCTAATTGATTCTAAAGTATCATCTATAACCAGTTGATTAAAACTATCAACAGTTTTAAGATACCAATCTTTTATATTCTTTTCTTTGCTCATCTTTTCTCCAAATCTTAAACAGCTTGAGGTTGTTCTTTAATTATCCAATCGTAACCGCGTTCTTCTAATTCCAATGCTAAAGATTTATCACCCGATTTAACAATTTTACCTTTATATAAAAC
>JAJRZB010000405.1 GCA_024275455.1 Bacteroidota bacterium
GTGCTCCCGAATATGCTCCCAGTAATTTATTTTAATAGAATAACTTAGTTAATATTTTTTTAGTTTTATGAATATTATATTCAATAATACACAAATGACATCAAAAGAAAAAACATTTTCCGAAGCAATTTTTTCTGTAATAGATTTTGAAACTACCGGTACTTCACCAAAAAACAGCAGAGTAATTGAAGTAGGGATTGTAAAAATAAAAAATCTGAAAATTGTTGATAGTTTTCAATCTCTAATAAATCCTCAACAATACATATCTCCTTTTATTTCGTCGTTAACAGGAATAAGCAATGAAGATATAATTGATGCCCCGTTATTTGATACGATATCTCAAGATATAAAAAATTTTATTGATGGTTCTATTTTAGTGGGACACAATCTTCCATTTGATTTTGCATTTTTAAAAAGTGAATTTGAAAGAGCCGACCTAATTGTGCCCCAAAACCAACAAGTATGTACTTTAAAACTTTCCAGAAGCCTGTATCCCGAGCTTAAGAGTAAAGCTCTTGGAAGTATGGTTAAATACTTCAAAATAAGGCACAGAGATATTCATAGAGCTTTGGGAGACGCTACAGCTACGGCAAAAGTTTTCTTAAAAATTATTAAAAAATTAACTGATGAACATAACTATGAATATGTATCCGACTTAAACTCTTTTCAAAGTGCACCCTCTGTCTCAAAAAGTTTTCGTTTGGTTAAAAAGAAATTAGTGGGTGACCTTGCAAATTTACCCGACTCTCCCGGAGTTTATTTCTTTAGAGATTCAAAAGACAAAATTGTTTATATCGGAAAAGCAAAGTCATTAAAAAAAAGAGTAAAGAATTATTTCTCAAGTTCTGCTTCCCGCAAAGCTAAAAAAATTGCTCGAAAAGCAAGCAGACTTGGTTTTGTTCAAACAAATTCCGAATTAAGTGCTTTGGTTTTGGAAGCCGAACTAATTAAATTACATAAGCCACAGTTTAATACACTTCTTAAAAAATATTCTCAAAACTATTTTATTAGAGTTAATCTTGCCCATAATTTTCCGGATGTAAAAGTTTCAACGGATTTTGATTTTGATGGTAATGATTATTTCGGACCATACTCAAACCGAGTAACCGCAAACTCTCTAAAGGAAATTGCCGATAAGACATTTATGCTTAGAGAGTGCAGCGATAAAGAATTATCAAAAAATAAAAAATGCTATCTATTTGATATTAAAAGGTGCACAGGACCTTGCATAGATAAAAACACTAGTAATTTATACAAAAGCGAATTAGAAAATGTTTATGAGTTTCTGGAAGGTAAAAATCAGCAAGCGGTTAACAGATTATTAAATAAAATGAAAGACTTATCTGAAAGGCAAAAATATGAAGAGGCTGCTGAAATTAGAGATACTGTTAATCTTATACTTAACCAGCTTACCCGCTCTTCTATTCTTGCTGAACCAATAAACAAATCCAATGCTTTAATTGAAGTGAAAGATTCAGACGTAACCGATTATATTTTATTCTTAGAAGGAAGAGTATTTTTAAAGAATTATTACTTAAAAGAGCAAGACTTTTTTGATGTTGCCTTGGAAGATTATTTTGATAACACTCTTCATCTACTTGCCGGAATGGAAGACAAAGATCTAGAAAAAATAAAAATATCTTTAAGCTGGTTAGTTAAGAACAGAAATAAAGTAAAAGTACATTACTTAAAAGATTACGGAACTAAGGGAGAACTTGCAACTAAGTTAAAGTTTTGACCACCCCTTTGTCCCCTCCTTGTTAAAGGAGGGGATGTTTTATAGGGTGTAATATCACTTGATTAGCATCATTTTATGTACTTGAGTAAATCCGCCTGAACTTAATTGATAGAAATAAATTCCACTTGTTAAATTTGATGCATTAAAATTCACTTCATAAATACCACTATTTTGATTTCCGTTTACTAACGTGGTTACTTCATTACCCAGAATATCAAATACTTTTAACGTTACATGTCCGTTGCTTGGTATTTGGTATTTAATTTTCGTACTCGGATTAAATGGGTTCGGATAATTTTGTGCTAACGAATATTTTAACGGAACAGTATTTTCACCCGGATTAACTTCTGTTAAAGTAACTTCCTGACCTGTTTTATAATCGGCTACAAATCTACCTTCTTCACCTGATAAAATAGAGGAGGCTTTATACAAAGAAGATTGCGGTATTATTCCTCCGCCACCATGATTGTTAGGATTATACATCATATATCTCAATCCCCAATAAAATCGGCTCGAATCCGGTATTATATCCCCGAAACCAAACTGTGAAACATCACCAAGGATTAACTCAACTTCAATACGCAAACTATCGGGTAAAGTTCTATTTCTAAAAGCACGACCAAATCTTCTTTCAACTCTTGTTAAGAATGAATCGGGCAAAACTGCTGCACTAAGTGAATCACCTAAAGCTCTAAAGTTTCTCACCCAGTTAAAGAAATCCATATCCATAAGTTCTATTGACCTTCCAAAAGGTGAAATTTCAACTCGATAAGCTTGACGAGTAAAAGTATTTAAGAACATAAATTCCCATCCGCCTGCTTGGGCAAGTGAATCAACATTCCATGCATGAACAAAAAACAACACCAAATTTGGAGGGAAAACTCCAGCTCTTACACTATCCAGCAAAGCTTTTGCTCTATGAAATCTAACTCTATCTATTTCACCAAGTACTATTTCAATTCCACCAACATCAGAATTTTCTACTAAAACCGAATCTCCGGTTCCAATTAAATCACCAAAATTGGGATCAATTTGCCCATCACTATTAACATCTTTAACTGCAATCGGATAATAAACTCCGTTAGGTACATTCTCTATTGAAAACAGTCCATTTGAATCGGCCAAACCGGCGAAAAGAATACGAGGTTCATCGTTTCCAAGTCTTTGAGGAAGTAAAGCAACCATTGTGTTAAGTTGCGGTATACTTTCATCTCTAAATGAGACACTTCCGGATACAGTGTTTCCGGTAAAGACAGTATCAGTAGTAAACCGGATTAGAAAAGGACTATCCAATAAACTTCCGTCAGCACCTTTTGCAGTGTTAAAAAGTATAAAATAATTTTTCTGAACTTCAAGGTTTACTTTAAAGTAAACAGTTTTGAAATCTTCACTAAACCA
>JAJRZB010000046.1 GCA_024275455.1 Bacteroidota bacterium
GCCTACACCGGTACTGCCAATGGAGCTTGGGATGATTATACACAAAGACAATATCCTATATTTGAAGGATGGAACGCTATTTCCGATGCAACTTTAAAAGATGATAATCCGGATAATGATCTTACACCAGAAGGAGCAAAAAGACTTTATGAATGGCAGCATAGAAGGCAAGGTGATATAAAAGATCCTGATTATATTATTGATTTAGGTTTTGGTGGTCCGGTACCCTTAGTCGGTAAAGTATTAGGGGATTTAAGATTTTATTTCTCTTATTTTCAAGAGCAAGATGTTTTTATTTTTCCATTATCTCGAGATAGTTACGATGAAAATCATACCCAATTAAAACTTAACTCGAACATCTCAAAAAATATAAAACTCACAATCTCCGGATTATATGGCGAGATTTATTCGGCATCTCCTTTTAATTGGACAACAACACCTACAGGGTATGTCTTAAGATCAGATTCAGAAATAGCAGATTTAGTTAATAGTAGTTCAGGTAATAGTATTTTATATATGCCCGGGTATTTTAGCCCGAGTACAATTTACAGAACAATTGCAAATATTAAATTAACTCATATACTTTCTCAGAATTCATACTATGAGGTAAAAGCTCAGCACAAAGTGAATAAATATAATACATTCCAAACACGGTTAAGGGATACAAGTAAAATTTATGAACCTTTGCCCGGTTACTATGTTGATGGAGCTCCCTTTGGTTATTGGGGATATGGTACAAGCGGGATTGATGGAATGTCAATGGGAGGCTGGATGAATCTTGGAAGAGATGACAGCAGAATAACTACACATTCAATAAATTTTGATATTACCAACCAGTTTAATAAAGGAAACCAATTTAAAGGTGGAGTAAGTTTTGTTCTTAATAATTACGATATAGTTTCAAGCACATACAGTCCTTCGTTTACTACTTGGACAAGGAGCATGGTATATAACATTTCTCCCTACAGAATTGGTGCTTACGCTCAGGATAAATTAGAGTTTGAAGGTTTTGTTATGAATGCTGGAGTTCGTTTAGATTATTCCTCACCAAATGTTGCTTGGTACGATATTGGGGTTTATGACAAACAATTAGGTGCTGGGTTTGGAAACTCGCTTGAAGAAGAGGCTCCAACTAAGGATGTAAAAGGGAAATTTTATATTAGCCCTCGTTTAGGAGTGGCTCATCCAATTACAGAAGATTCAAAACTGTATTTTAACTATGGACATTTTAGATCGGAAGCTGCTTCATCATTTAGATTCAGACTTCAGCGGGAATCTAATGGCTTGGTAACATCTTTGGGTAACCCTAATCTGGAATTAGAAAAAACAGTTGCTTATGAATTAGGATATTCTCAAAATCTTTTTGATTTATATTTACTAAATATTGCAGCTTATTATAAAGATGTAACTAATCAGCCGGGCTGGATAAATTATCAAGATCTTAATTCAACAGTTGACTATAATTATGCATCAAGTAATAATTATGCTGATATTAGAGGTGTAGAAATTACTATATCCAAAACAAGAGGAAATTGGATTAGGGGTTTTATAAATTATACTTATCATGTCGAAACTTCCGGTTTCTTTGGCTTTACAAAGTATTTTGAAGACCCCAGTAAACAAAGAGAATATTTGGCTCTTAATCCTTATCAAAGTAAACCATTACCAAGACCATTTGCCCGTGCAAATTTTGAAATATTAACTCCTCAAGAGTTTGGACCTGAAGTAGGCGGGAATTATCCTTTGGAACAAATAAGTATAAATATTTTAGCTGAGTGGAAAACAGGTAGATACGAAACTTACAATCCAAATAGTATTCCGGGGGTAGTTAATAATGTTCAATGGAAAGATTGGTATAATGTTGATTTGCGTTTCTCAAAAGTTTTCGATCTAAAATGGTTTAATATGCAATTATATTTAGACGTGTCAAACTTATTTAATCATAAGCAATTAAATTTTGCAGGTTTTGCTGATAGATTTGATTATGAGGATTACCTTAATTCTTTAAACTTCTCTTGGGAAGAAGGAGTGGCAAAGGGGAATGATAAAATTGGTACTTACAGGTCTTACAATATAAGTTACGACCCGCTTGAACCTAATCCTAATAACGATCCGGAAATTAAAAGTAGAAATGATAAAAGGAAAGAAAGTAAATCGTATATAGATATGCCGAATATTAGCTCATTTGCTTTTTTAAATCCTAGAAGAATTACTTTAGGTATTAAGTTGGATTTTTAAATTAATTTTAATGGTTTTAATGAAATTTACTGAAAAATTTATACTGACAATTTTATTTTTATTTGTGGTCAACTCTGTTGATGTGTTTTCTCAGGTGGCTCGAACTGAAAAACGTTATGTCCGTATTGGAGAGTTGCAAAGTCACTTTACAGCATATGGTTCGGAAAGAGCTTGGAACAATACTTATTATGAAGGTTTGCGCTGGCCGGCTGATTATCCTTTTACAGATAATGCTGTAATTAAAAGATATTGGATTGGGGTTGATGATTTTACTGATGAACAGAATGAATATTGGGAAAAATATGGCATTTATGTTGCTGCTGATTATGTTGGGCAAGCATTATTTCCGGTTGAATTGAAACAAACTGCTAAGTTTGAACCTCCCCAGATTTTTGTTAATGCAAATAATATTTCTAGCCGATATTTAGGTGATATTGATGAATACAATCCTGATCAAATACCTGATAGAATAGTAACTAACATTGTTAATACCAGAATCGGTTTAACAATGAAAAGAGAAATTTGGGCTTTTAGCCAGGAATACCATGATAATTACTTTATAAAAATATTTACATTTACTAATACCGGCAACACAGATTATGATGATGAAATTGAACTAAATGCACCGTTAAAAGGTGTTAGAATAAGCTCAGGTACACGTTACAGTGTATCGCGAGAAGGAGCTTTTAATATTGGCGGAACACAAAAATGGGGAAAACATTCATGGGTTTCAAAAAGAGGAGAAAATTATCCTGAACATATAAATGAAACTATAACGGAAGCAAATCCTATTGTTGATTGGTTAAGATGCGGATTTAGCTGGGCCGGGCAATCAGCTGCTAATTCGTTTGATAATATTGGTGGGCCTGATTCAAAAGGGAACGGAAGATTAGCTGCTCCTCAATTTGCAGGGACTGTAATTTTGCATGTAGATAAAAATGCTAACGATAAAACTGATGATCCGTTACAGCCGGCTGTTCTAGGATGGCATGCAGGTGATACCTATCCTAATCTAGGCGATATGCAAAATGTTGCTCCAATGATTCAAATTTATAATATGATTAGTGGTAGTCCGTTTAAAGGATTAGGTGGTACAAATAGGTTTTATGAATCGAATATCCAGTCAATAACTCACAAATTAGATCCTTCTTCTATTCATAATGATGGTGGTGGGACAAATGTTTGGATTGCTTATGGTCCTTTTGACTTAGAACCCGGTGAAAGTATAGTTATTATAGAAGCAGAGGGTGTGAGCGGACTTGACAGACAGTATTGTGAATCGATTGGTGCC
>JAJRZB010000406.1 GCA_024275455.1 Bacteroidota bacterium
AATTCTACAATAGTCCGATTAAAACCCACTAAAAAAGCTTGGAAATAACGTCTAATCAAAGTAAAAAATACATTTTGTGTCGTCGATATGAAATATTGTAAAAACTGTAGGGTTGCGACGACTTTTTAAAAATTGGACAGATTCTTGGCTAAGCCACTGCACTAAGTCCAGCTTAGTGTTTTGAATCATATCTTGTAAAAATTTTACGCCACCCGAATTAACGAGCACATAATTTCATATTTGTGAATCCATTATGCGTTAGCGTCCAGCCATGAAATTTGTTCCTAAAATATAGGAATGAAAGTGGCTGGTTTTAATATGTCAAAGAACTAAAATAAAAACTCTTTACCTTGCTTTTGTTTAAGCTTGATTTTTTTATCAATTAATCTAGTAATACTTTTTAAAATATACCTATGCTTTCTTTCCTTTCTGTACTTTTCAAAATTAGCACTATTACAATTAGCAAACTTTATTAAATATTCATCAAAATCAGTAACATGTTCTTTGTATTTATAATTATACTCTCCTAATCTGGCAATATTTGTTGAAGCATTTAAATCAGCATTTATTTCAAAACCGCATTTTACACATTTAAATTTTTCTTGTGAAATCTTTAATTGTCTGTTTTCTTCGTGTGTGTAACCACACTTACTACAAAGCTTACTAGTTTGAGAAGGAAAAATTTCATAATACGCTTTAGGAGGATTATAGTAATTAAGCTTAAAACCTTTTAACTGAGATTTATAAGTAAGTAAATCTGAAATTCGCTTATATTGCTGAACTTTCTTTTTAGGAATACTTCTTAAACCTTTTAGGTTTTCCAAAATTAATTGAGAATTATAATATTGCCTTGCCCAAATTAATCTGTTTGCGGTTTCGTGTGTACTATTTTTTGTAAGCTGTTTAATTTTGTTGAATTTTTCTCTTAATATTTTTCTATTCTGTTTTCCTTGTTTTTGTAATTCGGTAATCTCATCATATAATTTATACAACATTTTTGTAATACTTTTCGATTCGGCAAAGTTTCTATAAAGAACTTTTCCATCTTTAACAATTGCATAAGCTGCTAACATTTTTCTACCTAAATCCACACCCATAAAAGTATAGGTTTCTCTTTCTTTGTTGTGTGTAGTTTTATTTACTGAAAAAACATCAAGAGTTTCACCTGTAATCGCATCGTAACATTTATAAACTTTTTTCTTTGTCCCTTCTACTCGTAGTTCTATTTCAGCATATTTCGTAGCATTTTCATCAAATATTTTCTTTATGTAATGAAGTTCTCCATTTTAATCAACATGCGGCAAAAACATAAAAGTTACATGTAAATAAAACTCGTTCTTATTCGAATCATAAATAAGTTTCGCTGTTTTAGGTGTACCAATTCTAAAGAAATTTAATTCATGATAAAGAGACCATTCCAGAACGCAAGGAATTTTTGTTACCGATGTCATACTGATTTCTTCTTTTGTAGAAACATCATAGCCAACAAACTTAGGTTTAGCTTTATTATGTTTTTCTAAATACTTTTTACCGGAATCATTTTTTATAATATTAAGTAATGCTATTCTTCTTGGTGTTCCGCGATGATTGTATTGTTCAATAATTGTAAAATCTCTATATCTTAAAAACGGGACTGGTAATAATTCTTGCTTCGCTATTCTTGAAATTTCCCCGGCTAGTTCTGTTTCTTTTTCATTTGTATTAGGTTCAATTCCATTTTCTGAAATACCACACTTTATAAGTTGATCGTAATAATTATTTAATATTTCATCTGTTACTTTTCATCACCAAATGGTGTCTTTATTGGGTAAGACGGATTTTTATCTTCCAACCTTAATGCTAAATATGAACTTAAAGCATTTGTTATATCATCAATTAAATTTTCATTTTCTCTATAATTTTTAAATTTGGTTTGATTAACTTTTTCTTTAATTATAGCTTTTAACTTTTTAGTATTTACAACATATTTTTCAATACCCTTTTTACTTACTTTCAAATCAAGGCAATCAATTTCGATATCGTCTATTTGTGGTTTTATTAAATCTAAGATTTCAGAAAAGGCATTTGTGTATTTAATCATTATAGATTTCAATACACTCTTTTTCCGGTTGGAAAGACGAAGTTTAAATTTTGCTACTTTAAAAACTTCATTCATAATAGTTGATGGTTATTGTTAAAATGCGATTATTAATATAACTAATAATTTCAATTTTATTAAAAAGTTTTTGTCTTAAATTATATAATATGAGAATAATCAAATAATAAAAACCACAACAAATCTTTTTAATATTATCTAGGTATGAGCCTCGACGGCAATGAAAATTGTTGCATACTATTGAAAAATTTACTTCTCACTGTCTATCAATAGTATTTTACTAACGAAATAAATAATTAACTATTACAAAAAGATTTTAATATAATCTGAAAATAAAAAGATTCTATTTCTTTTAAAACCGGTAACTTCCCGCAATATTCCAAGTTTTTGAAAATCTCTTACTAAGGTATTTGCGGTTGGTCTTGTCGTACTAATCTTTTGCATTACATCTGTAACTGATGTAACAGGGTTCTTAAATAATTCTTGCAAAAGTAATTCCCCCTTTACTCTTTTCTTTCCCAAGCCGTTCAATTTTTGGCTGTATATTCTTTCTTTCAATTCGATGATATCCTTAAAAGCTTGGATTGAATTTTTTGAAGTCTCAATAACTCCAACCATAAAAAATTTAAGCCACTGGTTCATATCATTACTAATTCTAACTTTCATTAAATTTTCATAGTAGAGAATTTTATTTTTTTCAAAAAAATCTGATAAGTACAGTGCCGGTTTTACTAATAAATTTCTATTAACTAACTTCAAAGTTATTAGTAACCTTCCAACTCTTCCGTTGCCATCAAGAAAAGGATGTATTGTTTCAAATTGATAGTGAGTGATAGCAATTCTTAACAGCTCCGAAATATTTATTTTTTCATTATTTATAAACTGTTCCAAATCACCCATTAGCATAGGTACTTCCGAATGATGCGGTGGAATAAAAACTGCATCTTTTATGGTTGCTCCGGCAATCCAATTCTGACTTTTTCTAAATTCTCCCGGTTGCTTTGTATCCCCTCTGGTTCCTGTTAATAAAATATTATGTAGATCCCTTATAAATCTATTTGAAACCGGTAACTCTAACAATTTTTTAATTGCAAAATCCATTGCCTTTATATAATTACTTACTTCTTTCCAATCGTCCCGCTTTTCCGGCTGAATATCTTCTTCCTTCATCAAAGCTTCTTCTATTGTTGTATAAGTTCCTTCAATTAGGCTTGATTTCACTGCTTATTTGTTAATATGCATCCGTATAAAAAAATCAATATCCGGTACTAATTGAGAAAAAGCATTTAATTCACCTAAAAATCTATTTGCATCTGATAATAATGTTTGTAATTCAATATTGTCAACTTCCCACTCTCTATTGATTAGGTTTGGTCTAAAACTTTTGTATTCAAATTGATTGACCCAGATACCGGAGGAAAAACTTGATATTTTTATTTTATCCATGTTCTTTTATTATAATTATTCTTAATTAAATTAAGGCATGTAAATTTAATTATAATGCTCTATAATTAAAAGAAAATCTTTGTTTATTATTAAATAATGAAAATAATTGAACAAATGTGGAATTAAAGATATTTGGAAAATATATGATTATTCAAATATCAGTGAATTTTTAATGTTGTTGAAGAGTGGTCCTCGACAGCAACGGTAAGTTAAAAAAAGTTTTTATATTCAAGCAAATTGCAGCAATAACTTCTTAACTAAATTTTTAGCTAAAATTACTTTATATTCGTTCATATCAAGTGTATCGGCATTTTTAAATGCGGTATCCGAAAGTTTGGAAATGTTTTCTAGGCTCAAATTAAAATTAGTGAGGGATTTATTTATTTCATCTTCTTCCCATGGAACAGGAGCTACACCGCCAAAGGTGATTTTTCCATTTTTAATTAATTTGCCGTTTATGTTAAATGTCCCGGCAATACTGACTAAAGCAAAATCCCACACGGCTCTTTCTTTTACTTTAATATAATCTGAAACCATCGATGCGGAAACCGGAGGAATAATTATTTCGGTAAGTATTTCACCTTCATCAAGAATATTTTCTTTAGTTTCATTAACATCCGGCAGAACAAAAAAATCTTTTGCAGCAACTATTTTTTCATTTTTACCGTTAGATATTTTAAACTCTGCATTATAAGCCAGTAAAGCTACTGCCGTATCCGAAGGATGAACAATATAGCATGGACCGCCGCCAACTATACAATGATATTTATTATTTCCGGTAACGGCAAAACAAGTGTCACCGCCTTTTCTAATGCAGTCGAACTCTCCTCTAAAATAAAAACATCTTGGTCGCTGACAAATATTACCCCCGATTGTTGCAATATTTCTTATCTGTAAAGTAGCTACTTCGGAAGCAGCTTTGTATAGAGAGGTATATTGATTTTTTACAACTTCAGAATTTATTATTGTATTAAGTTTTGTTAACGCACCAATTTTTAGTCCGGTTTTTTCATCATATTCTATATAATCCAAATCTTTAAGAGCTTTAAGATTTACCAAGGCATCGGGTTGGATAATATTATCTTTTATCATACCCAACAAATCGGTTCCGCCCCCAAAAGTAAAGGCTTTACCGTTTTTCTTAA
>JAJRZB010000407.1 GCA_024275455.1 Bacteroidota bacterium
CTTTAAAGGTGGTTCCGAAATTGCAGTTCAATTTGAAGAACCAATTGATATTGGTCAAATTAGAGATGAGTTAGGCACAATAGGTTTAGGAAACATGGAAGTAAAAACTTTTGGCGATGCTTCAGGTGTTTTAATCAGAACAGAATTGCAATCGATTCCAAAAGAAGTAATTCCAAATGTGTTAAAAATGATTGACGACGAAATTGCAAAGTATTATCCAGATATTACTAAAACACTTGTTGATTCATCTGACAACAATGTTACTTATGAACTGCCTGATCCAGAAACAACAAACTTTTTAGTTTCTAAACTTTTTGATGACGGATTTCAAACTGCCAAAGTATCTAATAGTGTAGATAACAAAAAAATGATCGTAAGTATTTCCATTGCCGATTGGATTAAAGAAAATCTTTTAGTTAAACATGCCGATAATCCATTTAAAGTTCTTAAAGAAGAAAAAGTTGGCCCTAAAATTGGGGAAGAATTAAAACAAGATGCTGTTATTGCAATTGTTTTATCATTAATAGTAATATTGATTTATCTTGGTTTCAGGTTTAAGTTCGGATTTGCACTCGGTGCTGTTGCAGCTTTATTCCATGATGTTTTAATAACTTTAGGAATATTCTCAATCCTTTATGGAGTAATACCGGGACTTAATCTGGAAATTTCAATCAGTATTGTAGCAGCTTTCCTTACACTAGTCGGTTACTCAATTAATGATACGGTTATAGTGTTTGATAGAATAAGAGAGGATATTAAGATACACAAAACTGCCAATGTTGAAGAAATTATGAATAAAGCAATTAATAAAACTATGAGAAGAACTATTATTACAAGTTTAACAACCTTAATGGTTGTTACTGTATTGTTATTCTTTGGTGGTGAAGTATTAAGGGGATTTGCATTTACATTATTCTTCGGAATAATAATCGGTACATACTCATCTATCTTTGTGGCAAGTTCATTTGTACTGGAATATGCTAAAAAAAGAGGTGAAAAAATTAAATTTTAGTTCTAATTAAATAGACAACATAATCGCATCTCAGTTATTTACTGTTAACAAAGAACCGATCAACCGTAAATAACTGAGATGTAAAAATATTAGCAGATTTAACAATTATTATAATAAGATATCAAATTATTTCTGTTCTGAACAACTTTTTATCAATAACTTGATGTAAATAAGTACTTTTAGAAAAAGATTTTAAGTTACCGCTTTGTACAAACTTTCAATTTGTTCTTGATCTCCACTAACAAAGACTAAATCACCCTGCAGGACTTTTTCATCAGGAGTAATAGAAGTAATCATTTCATCATTTCTTGAAATAGCTAATATATTTACCCCAAATCTTTTTCTTATATTAGATTCAAAAATTGTTTTCCCGACAATGCTTCCACTATCATTTAAAACACGTAAACAAGAAATTTTGAAATCATGCAATTGTGGTAAAGTACCTGAGGTAGGTACGTTGTTCTGATAGTTAAAGACTTCATAATTATCAGCTCTAATGGAACTAATTATATTCTTTAATTCATCAATAGGTGTAAGATAGTTTTGTAATACTAATATAAATATCTTAATAGACGTTTCAAACTCTTCTGGAATTACCTCATCGGCTCCTAATGCCATAAGATCATTTATTTCTGCTACATATCTTGTTCTAATTATTAGGTTAACGGAATGAGAAATATTTCGAATATTCGAGATAATTGTTTTTGTCGCTTTTGGATCAGATATGGCAACAACAACTATTATTGCTTTATTTATATGAAGTGATTCTAATATGTATTCTTGTGTAGCATCTCCATATATAATTGGTTCACCTTTCTTTTTTTCGCTCTTAACAGTTTCTGCATTTAATTCTAAAATAATATAAGGAATGTTCGCAAATCTAGCTGCTCTTGCTACATTTCTGCCATTCATACCATACCCTATAATAACCAAATGATTCTCAATTTCATTATTACCTTCACTTTTTACAGCTTTTGTATTTGATATAACTTTTCCCCACCCTTTTTGCATTCTTGAACTGATTACTAATGAAACTATTTTCTCGGAAAAAGCAATAACATATGGTGTAAACAGCATAGTTATAATTGATATACTAAGGAAGTATTGATTCATTTCTGCAGTGAATAAACCATACTCAACCCCAATTTTCGATAAAATAAATGCAAATTCACCAATTTGAAACAAAGCTAATCCGGTAAGCAATGCAGTACGTGGCGGATACTTTAAAAAACTTATTGCAGAAAAAACGATACTTCCCTTTAATAAGAAAACAACTATAGATAATAATAATACAATACCAATATTTGCTATAAAAAAATCTAAATCTAATAACATACCAATTGAAATAAAGAAAATACTTGTGAACAATTCTCTAAAAGGAAGAATTACACTGGTAGCCTGATGACTATATTCGGATTCTGAAATAACTAAACCAGCAAGAAAAGCTCCCAGGGCTAATGATAAACCTGCTTCTGCTGTAAGAAAAGCTATTGTAAAACATAATGTTATTATGGTTAATAAGAACAATTCTTTCTTTTTTGTTCTTACAATCAAGTTCATTAAATGAGGAACTAGATAGTTGGCACTAAAATAAGTAACAACAATTACCAATCCGGATTTTAGAAGAAGCAATAATACACTCAGCCCAACATTTGTAGTTTGTCCAGCCAATATTGGAGTAACCAACATCATTGGCACTACAATAATGTCCTGAAAAATAAGAATTCCTAAAGCATTTCGCCCATGTGGAGCAGAAATTTCATTTCTCTCTTGTAATATCTTTAATACAATTGCAGTACTTGATAGTGAAAAAAGAAAACCGATAAATATGGCTTGATTCCATCCAACACCAAAAAACTTACTTATAAATGTGGCTGATGCTACAGCAAAACCTACTTGTAAAAAGCCCCCAATAAACACGGTTCTACTCATAGATAATAACTGTTTTAACGATATTTCCATTCCAATAACAAACAGTAAGAGAATTACACCAATTTCTGCAATTATCTCCACTTCATTTACTGCGCTAACAAAACTTAATCCATTCGGACCAATAATAATACCGGTTAATATAAATCCTAAAATTGAGGGGATATTAAATCTCTGTAAAGTAAATACAATTATTACAGAAAAGCCAAGTAATATTACTAAGTCCTGAAGTAGTTGAAAATGCATATTTTATTCTATAATCTTATAATTAATTTTATTATTTAGAATTTCTAGTTAAGACAGTTAGAACAAGAACTTTCAATAATTCTTAGGTGTTTGGTTTTTGATATGTTAAAATAAAGAAAACTAATTAAGTTTTAAACTTAATAGATGTACATTCACATGATAACCTCATGTTCGAATTTACTACAAATTATAGCCTAATATTAAACAATAATATTTATTCGATATGCCATTTCAAAAAATCTATAAAAATTTTAAGACTACTAGTGTAATATCATCATTAGGCTCCATGGAACCACGAAATTTTTCTAATGATTTTATTATACCATTTACAATCTCGTCAGAACTAGTATCACGCTTATCCTTTAATACTTTTACTAATTTATCATACCCGTAAAACTTATTCTCATCATTCATTGCTTCATTAACACCATCGGAAGTAAAAATAAAAATATCCCTCGGAACAATAGGAAGCTCCAATTCTTCTAACGAGCTTTCAAATATTCCGCCAAATTCAAGTCCTACACCCATACCTGATGGTTTTAAATATTTTACAACCTCATTAGAATATTGAAGTGTTGGAGTATGCCCTGCCCTACTGATTTTAATGGTTCTTTTTGCTATGTCTATAAAAGCAATTGTTAATGTAATAAACCATTGTTTTTCAATATTACCTGCAATTTTTTGATTTAATTCTATTAATATTTCTTTCGGTGATTTTGATTCTTTACAAAACAACTGAATCATAGTTTGTAATTTTGACATATAAAAAGATGCCGATAACCCCTTACCGGAAACATCACCTACAACAATAAACATTTGTGTATCAGAAATTTTTATTAAATCGTAATAATCTCCACCTACTTGCATTGCAGGTATCATAACTCCGGCAGTATCTATATTTCTTATCTTCGGAACATCCACAGGAAGTAAACTTTCTTGAATTTGTCTTGCAACATCAAGTTCCCTTTCCAATTTAATCTTTTTAGCTTCTTCTTCGTATAACCTTGCATTTTCAATTGCTACGGCAGTTTGATTTGCAGCGGCAATTAAAAGATCGAGATCCTTACCGGCAAATTGAGCACCGGAATGTTTAAGTCCAAATAATAGTAGCCCTATTATTTGATTTTTAATTACAAGAGGAATTATAGTATAAATACCTTCTTCCTCTAATTGTTTATACGCACAAGGGAAAATACTTTCAAACTCCAATTGATCAAAAGCATTAGGGTGTTTGAGATTTAAATTATCAGTAATAGTTTGAGTAATAATATTATCATTATTTGGAAAGTACAATTTCTTATTTTTAAATCCATCTTCACGTTTTAAAACGAATGAATTCGTCTTTGGGTCACGCAAAGCTATTCCGAATTTTTCAACTTTTAAAGCGTCCATAAAAGTATCTTGCACAGTATCAAGAATATTATCCATTCCAACAATTGTTGATATATCACTACTAAATTTTAAAAGAACTTTTGGGTAAGCAAACTGCTCGGGATAGAAATATTTAGTAATTATATTTTGGAACTTATCCTTAGTAGACTGAAAGATAAATGCAAAAATAATAAAGATTCCGGCAGCAACTACTCCTTGGTATTCTGTTGTCAAGGCTTCGCTAATGGTTTGTCCTAGTACATATATCAATAGAAAATATACTCCGGCAAGGGAAAAAGTAGCTGTACCGTAAAGTATTGCATTTTTTAGTACATCACTAACATCTAAAAGTGAATAACGAAAAATAGAGTATCCGAATGCAAGGGGTAACAGAATAACAAGAAATATTGGCAAAAAGTATTCAGGATTATTAAAAACTGTTTCTGCTAAAGCTCTGGCAAACGTATTAACATAAAGAATTGAAGCAATTCCAAGAGAATATCCAATAATAACTATAAAAATCGGAGCTCGTTCATTAGGATTCTCCAATTTAGTATAACTTATTATTAATGAAATGAGACCTACAATTAAAGCTATAAGAAGAAAGGCGGTAAAAACTGCTACAAAAAAGAAAGGAGCAATTAACATTTTTTCCCCTTTAGCGGAAGGGACATAAACAGTAAATACTCTTACTATCATTGTTACAATAAATATTACTGTGGGGGTAATCAACAAAATTTTTGATGTAAATTTCTTTCTAATTATTTTTGTTTCAATTGGGAACACCCAGAAAAAGTGAACTATTAAAAAAGGTAAAAAGGTTATTCCAAAAATCCATATTAAGTCTGCAATAAGTAACAAAAACGGATATTGAAAAATTGGGTTCAATAAATTATTGCCGGTAAATACTGAAAAGGTTGAGTACATTACAAACAATGCTCCAATTCTGTAAAACAGAATTTGAGGTAAACCGAATGGTTTAGAAGAGAGGACAACAAATCCAACAGCGAGCCAAATCATACCGAATAAGGCTATTGCCAAACTACCAAACTCTATTATTTTTTTTACTTTAATGGTTGTGTTAAATACTTGTCCGTTTCTGGAGTAAGTAAATACTAATGAATCACCACTTTCTTTTCTATCGGCAAGGTAAGATGCATGAAAGATATTTCTTAATTTTTTGCCGTCTATTTTTAACAAATCATCTCCGTCACGAATTCCTGCGTTCCAGGTAATTCCTTCAAATTTAACAAGATCAAAATAAATTCTTACACTATCTTCTCCTATTTTCTCTTGTTTCCACAAACATTCATCATTAGTTCTCGGAGTAATATTTAGTATAAAATATATATTAATAAACCCTATTACTGCCAACAATAGAGTAACGGGTAAAATAAGTTTTTTACGATATTTATTTAATATTTTTAAAGACATATTTTACTTTATCTTTAGTACCATGCAAGTTATATCATCCGATTGTTCAACTCCTGCTGTGTGAACGGAAACATCGTCGAGGATATTATATAAAATATCGTTTGGATGATTGCCGGCTATTTTAACTGATAATTCTTCTAATCTTTCATCACTGTATTCTTCAAATTTATCATTCATTGCTTCAGTAACACCATCCGTAAATAAAATAATTGTATCATTTTTTTTAAATTTAACAGTTTCAAACTCATAAGGAATTATTGTTTTCATAACTCCCAAAATCATCCCGCCCTTTTTTAGTTTAATAATTTTATTTTCCCTAATTAGCAGAGGAGGATTGTGCCCCATGTTAACATAAGTAAACTCTTTATTCTCTTTATTAAATATTCCCCAGAAAAAAGTTATAAAACTTCCATTCGTTGTATTTTCAGAAACTAAATCATTTAAGAAATTAGACGCTTCTTCCAGTTTATAGTTCTGTTTATATATTGATTTTAAAAATGCCTGCAAGTTTGCCATTAGCAATGATGCCTGAACTCCCTTGCCGGAAACATCCGCAATTGCAATTAGTAGTCTTTTATTATCAAGTTCAACAACATCATAAAAATCGCCGCCAACCATTTTTGCAGTTTTGTTAATTGCTGCTATGTCATAGTTTTCAGAAATTGGCAACTTTGTTGGCAATAAGTTTTGCTGAATATTTCTGGCTATTTCCAGATCTTTTTCTAATTTTTGTTTCTCAATTGTTTCCTTAAATAAACGACTATTTTCCATTGATATTATTGCAAAACTTCCAATTGCCGCAATGTATTCAATATCAGATTTTGAATAAGAAAGTGAAGTAAATCTTTTACCGAGAAATATTAATCCTTTTACTTCATTTTTTATTGTCATAGGAACAATTAATTCTACACCGAGTTTTCTGCAATTTTCACACAGTTTATTTTTCTTATCCAGAAAAATCGATTCTTTTATTTCCGAGATTTCAGGTGAATTAATAATAAGAAGTAATTTTTCTTCATCAAATTTTGATTCGATTATTTCACGTTTTTCTCCATTCAAAAGTATTATCGCATATTTTGAAACAAGCATTTGGGCACTTATTGAGTAAACTAATAATTTTGAAACCCTTTCAATTTCCAAAATACTGCTAAATTCTTTACCAATATCAAATATTGAATTTAATTGGTTAATCTTAGAATCGAGCATTTTATTTATTCGTTCTAGTTTACCAAAATTTTGTGCGTTCCTAATTGTTGTACTGCCAATTTTTACTATTGTAGAAATAAATTGTTTATCTTCTCTGCTATAATCTTGTTTATTTAATTTTTCGCCAAGAAATAAATAACCTAATAATTTTTCGGAAGAAACAATTTTTTCAACATGATAAACTTTATTAACTTCTGCAAATTTCTTTATATTTTCTTCCC
>JAJRZB010000408.1 GCA_024275455.1 Bacteroidota bacterium
TAATAGAAGTAAACCACGGGCATCTAATGGTAAAGGGGTCTCAAAATTAAATTTATATAGAATCATAAAAATAATTATTGAAGCAAACTTATAAGGCTTTTCTATTACTAGAAAAATTGAGAGTATTGCAATAAAAAATACAGCTGAATAAAGCATTATTTCCATAAAAATTTCACTGGTTTATTTTTGGTTACTTTTTATCATATCTTTTAAAAATTGTGATGCTAAATTTTCCGGATTATGATTATTAGCTACATAATTTCTACATCTATCTTCAAATTCAAGATATTTTTGTGATGAAATAAAATCATTAATTATTTCCGGTAAAGATTCATAATCGTTGGAAACTACACCAAGATTATAATCGCTAATTAGATTATCCGGGTTTACATTTTTTGTTGATATTACCGGAACACCAACCGACCAAGCTTCTAAAAATGTATTTGAAAAACCTTCTAATCTGGAAGTATTAAGCAAACAATATGCTTTACTTAAAAACTCGGGTATTTTATCATTGTTTAAATGCCCTACAAATTCAACATTCTTTAATTTTTCTAATTCATGTATTCCAACACTTGTGTCTTCATCATTATCATCTAATCTTGTACCAACAATTTTGAATTTGTATTCATTCAATGATTTTGCAATTTTTGCTAACGCCGGTAAATTTTTTTCATATCTGAAGTTTCCAACCCATGCGATGTATTCTTTTGAGTTGTTATTTATAACATCTTTTCTCATTTCAAAAGGATTATATAGTATTGAAATACTTTTATCGGGGTATTTATTTTTTAAAGTATTGTATTGATATTTATTTTGACATGAAATATGGCTTGCATTTTTTATTCCATAATAATAAAGCTTCAGATAAAAATCTGAAATATTTCCTTCAATTCTTTCATCAACATCCATATCGCTTGCAATTCTATGGATAAATGGTTTTTTTAATATTTTAGCAATAATTGCTAAAATACCTGTAAATCTGCTCGCACACTCCTGAACAATAAAATCCGGGTTATATTTTTTTATTGCCCAAAATAGTAACGGCAGCTCGTAAGTGAGGAACTTAATTTTCGGTATTCCTTTATCCAATTTAAAACTTTCTACGATATCAAAATTTACAGACCGGCTAACAATTTCTTGTGCACCTTTCCAGGTTAACAAAGCAGAATCGCATCCAATTGATTTAAATGTTTTTAACCAAGTTAGCCATTCTACAGCAGCTCCCCCTACAGGTCTGGAAGAACCGTTTAATAAATAGGGCATAAATAAATCTAAATATATAATTCTACTTTTTTTCAACTTACCTATAATCTTCTAAATTAATTATTATTACCTTTTCAAGAAATGAATAAGTATTTAAGAAAGGAATTCTTTATAAACTGATTCAATATTATTACTTGTTATTTTTGAATCAAAAGATGACACTACTTTTTTTCTAGCGTTTTTACCTATTTTATCAATTAAAATTTTATTTGAAAGTAAATCCAAAATTTTATCAGACAAAGCTTTAGGATTATTTGGCTCTATTAAAAAGCCATCAACATTATTTTCAATTATTTCCTTTGGTCCACCAATATTTGTAGAAATAACCGGTTTATTCATTGCCATTGCTTCAATAATAACTCTTCCGAATGGTTCCGGTTCTATGGAAGTATGAACTGCAATTGTAAATTTTTTAATATAGTTCGAAACGTTTGTTACACTCCCTAAAAATTCAACTGAATTCTGGATATTCAATTTTTTAACTAACTCAATCAATTTTTCATTATTAGAACCTGAACCTAAAAATTGAACTTTAACATTTGGTATAACTTTTACAATATCAGGTATGGCGTTAATTAATACTTGCTGACCCTTCCATTCTTCTAATCTTCCAACACAACCAATAATTGGATTTTTAAAATCTGAATAAGTAGAATTAAAAGTTTCAATATCAACTCCATTATAGATTGTAATACACTTTTCACTTGCAATACCATTAGAAACATATTCTTTTTTTACATAATTGGATATGCAAATTATTTTACTTACAAACTTTGATAATAGTAAGTCAACTTGTATTGGTTTATGCAAACCTCTGTTATGACTTATTATCTTTTTCCGAGTTAAAATTCCAGCAACAATTCCGGGTCTATCACCATTTAAGTTATGATTTAAGTGTAATAAATCAATATTATTATCTTTTATTATTTTTCTTAATTTAAAAGCCTCCGGCAGTGCATTTATAATTAACTTAACCGTTCTTAAAAACTTTTTGAGCTCCGATTCTTTTTTTGTTTTTACATCAACATTAGCAGCATTACTTTTATTAAAGTTTGGTATTAAAACATTTTTAGTAGGAAAATAAATTGTTTTAAATCCCAATTCACTTACTTTTTTTACTAACGGGCTATTATTTCTTACAATAACAATATGCTCAAATTCATTAGATTTTAAGTTAAGTAAATGTGTAAAAAGGCTATAATCTGAACCACCATCGGAGACACCTTTTATGTAATAATGCAGAATTTTTTTTTTCATTATTTAATCGAAATAACAGTAATGCCAAATTTAAGATATTACGTACTAGCTGTTAGTAAAGTTTAAAGTGGAGTTAATTATAAATAGTATTCTTGATACCATTTAACAAATTTTTGCAATCCCTTATCTATAGTTGTTTTAGGGATATATCCTACCAATTCATTTAATTTAGAAATATTTGCAAAGGTAGAGTAGACATCACCCGGCTGCATTGGCACAAATTCTTGAATAGCTTTTTTGCCTATTTCATTTTCGAGAATAGAAATAAAATCAAGAAGTTTAACCGGTTGGTTGTTTCCAATATTAAATACTCTGTACGGAGCAAAACTTGTTGCCGGATCAGGGTTTTTTCTTTCCCAATTTTCGTTTGGCTTTGGAGGTAGTTCTATTAAATTAACTATTCCATCAATAATATCATCAATATATGTGAAATCTCTTTCTAAGTCTCCATTATTAAAAACCTTTATCGGTGTTCCTTCAATAATGTTTTTTGTAAAAGAGAAATATGCCATATCGGGTCTTCCCCATGGACCATAAACAGTAAAAAATCTTAGTCCGGTAGTGGGAATATTATAAAGATTTGAATATGTATGAGCCATTAATTCGTTTGATTTTTTTGTGGCTGCATAAAGAGAAACCGGATGATCTACGTTATCGCTTTCCGAAAAAGGTTGTGTAACATTTGATCCGTAAACCGAACTTGAAGAAGCATAAATTAAATGGTTTACCGGATTATTTCTACATGCTTCTAAAATATTTATAAATCCAACAATATTACTATCTATATAAGCGAAGGGATTTTCAATAGAATACCTAACTCCTGCTTGAGCTGCTAAATGAATAACGTTTCTAAAGTTTTCGTTTTTGAAAAGTGCTGTAATTTTTTCTTTGTCGGTTATGTCTAACTTTAAAAATTCAAAATTGTTATTTTTTTAAGTTCCTGAAGCCGATCTTGTTTTAATGATGGATTATAATAGTCATTAATATTATCAATTCCCAAAACATTAAAACCTAATTCTGTTAATTTAATTGACAGATGAAACCCGATAAAACCTGCAGCTCCAGTTACTAAAATTTTATTCATTAATTTTACCTCAAAACAATTAACTATGTTTTTATCTAAATGAAAACTCTTTATCTATACTTTTTTCTAGAATTGATTTATCTGAATAAAAATACTCAATTAAAGCAGTTATATTAAATAGCATTTTCAGTTGATCAGGAGAAACTGTTTGAATTTTTTCTATTTCTCTACTATCTAAAATTTCTCCAATTTCTTTTGTGTTTTTTACTTGTTCAATTATTCTGTTTTTGAGATTAAAATGTTGCTGACTAATATCTTTTTCTTTTTTTAATATGCTTCTTATAAAATTTCTTGAGTTATATGGCAGAGTGTTGTATTTGTCTTTTAGAAAGCTATATAATTTTGCTTTGGTTGAATTAATTGGCCATTTGATGTTTGCATATTTTACATTAAGTACAGCGGGATCCAAAAGTAAAAGCATTTCTCTGTATAACTTGTTTCTAATTTTTAATTTATCTTTTGTTTTCATGCTATAATCAAAAAACTGTGTTGAATAGAAAGGAGTAACACTCCAAAAATAGTTTCTATTTCTGTCTTCTCCTTCAAAAAGCCAGTTATTAACTCTTTCTTGAAAAACAAAATGGACATATTTAAAATTAAAATCTTTTTCTTGATAAGATTTAACAACTTTTTCAATTTCATTTCTTAATTCATCGCTATTAACTCTTGTTAATTTGGCAACTTGGTTAATAGGAAAGATATTATGAATTTTTAATATGTACTCAATTAGTGAATCATAATTGGTAATATTTTTTACCGGTAATTGATATTTTACGGATTTGTCTCCGCCATCACCAGTAAAAAAAGTGATATCGCTTCCAAAACTTTCTTTTACTTTACGTAAGTAATTTATTAAATAAGCAACCCCCAAATGATTATTACCATCTTTGATGTTTAACAATTCAATAAATACTTTACCGGTAGCCGGTTCTATAGATAAAGTCTCGCATTCGCTATTACAAAGGTCAGCTATTTCTTCGGCAATTGTTGTTTCTAAATGTCCTATCTCTTTCCCGTCTTTCCAAGGATCGTATAGGGTTACGCTACTGAAATGTGTATTAGCCCTTGCTAACCCGGCAGCTACCAAGCGGGAATCTAACCCTCCACTTAAGCTAAGTACATTTTTATTGGCAGTTCCTCTGTTTTTACATCCCTCTACAAATAAATCCGTTAAATTTTTTAGTACTTTTTTATCAGAATTATCATTGTGTTTCAACTAATAATTACGTTGAAATTCTGTTATTTTAGCTGAATTATTTTTATTGATTTCATAATATATTATGGTTCCTGGCTTGAATCTACTAATATTTTCAAAGATTGTACTATTGCCTAATGCGTAACCAAAAAGTAAACTTTGAGCTAAGCCTGTTTGATTAAATTTTTTACTATCAATAAGTTCTCTAATAAATCTGGAATTTCTACTTACTATTAAGTTTTGATTATCTTCGTAATAGTAAACCGGTAGTCTACCCAATACGTCATTAAAGAGCATCACTTGGTTATTTATTTTATTATGGAAAAAAATGAAAATATCGGCATCTAATGTTTTTAACCAGTTGTGTAGAATTTCTTTGAGATGATTAAATGAGGAAAGATTGTCAAACAGATTTATAATTCCTTGCTCAAATTTATTTTGAGATAAATTATAAACTTTACCTTCGATTAGAATTAAATATTTTTCGGTTTCTACTTTAGTTATAGGATACTCATCATATCTAAATACACTTAAAAGATAGTTCTCGTTTTTATTAATAATTTTATTTTCAATGTGTTCTAATTGTTGAAAATTTATAGAAATATTTTTGCTTTTTTCTATAAAGCTTTTTTGATTAACCTTACTTAAACAAAAATTAATACCCGGCATTTTTTTCCCCTTCTAAAAACAACTGTAAATGAACACAGCTTCGCCACGAAAGTCCCAATAGACTACTTTTTATATATAATAATATTAAAGATGTGACAATCATCACAAAACAACTATTGTGCCGTTTCAAAATAGTACAAAAGTTATGTATTATTTTGGAATACTAATCATTTAATAAATAAATGATTTTTACTATCGTCTCATTTTGATATAAGTTGAATAAATAATTATCAATTTAGGACTTAAAAAAAATACTTAATTGTCACAAATTAATACATTATTATGTTTAGTGGAGAGTTTTTTGTTTGTTAAAGTAAATTTTAGTAATTAGGATTTATTATAATAAATCTCTAACCAATAAAGTACTTCAATAGTAAGTACGTCCTTTACGCTATATAAATCGCTATTGAAAAGTTTATTGTTTTCATCCTTGCATAAATAAAGGTGGTTATTGTTGTAATAACCAGTTAAGTTTTTTAACAATTTTTTTTCTAATTCTTTTGGAATCTGATTTTTTAACGCAACTAATGTTGTGATATTGGAAATTATATATTGATCGTAATGAGTTATTTCCGGTTCAAAAATTCTATTATTATCATCAAAACAACTTAACAAAAATTTACTTGCAGTTTTATTTGTCTCAATTATTTTGTTACGAGTAGGTTTATCTAAAAACTCTGAGTCTAAGCAATTATTTAATGTAATCATTACTATAGGGTGATAAAGAAGTAAGTAAGTCCCTTGCCTTACCATATTATACGGGTAATGTCCATCATCAGCAATTTTATCGAGGCATAGATTGATCGAATCAATCATAGCCTCTTTAATATTATCTGAGTAATGATACTTTAGAATTAAAGAGCATGCATCCGCAAATGTTGAGGCTGAGTTTAAGCACCAAAAGAAATCACCATCTGTATGAATAAGACTTGTTTCTTTAGTATATAAGTGTTTTAGCATGGCATCCATTGTTTCAATAGCAATGTCTAAATATCTTTTATCATTTGTAAATTCATAAGACCGAATTAGTGCAAGTGTAGCCCAAACTGAGGCAATTCCTTCATCTTGTAAATCCCATGAAGCTTGATTAAACTTAAACAGCCCTCTTTTCTTATCTCTCATAGAGATTAGATAATCAGTCATTTGTCTTACAAGAGAAACACTCTGAAATCTTGGTCCGAAATTATTTTTATTATTACTAAGTATCAAAATTACTCTTGCTTGACTAAGAACCATTGGAGAATTATTGTTAGTAACCTTTGTACTAAAAAAATAACCTTTTTCATTGTATGATAAGTTTTTTATTAAATGTTGCCAGAGAAATATCTTAAAATTTTCAATACTAACTTCAGTTGTTAAATCAACATGTTTTTCAAACTTATTATGCAAATAAATTTTAGATTTTTTTACAAATAGAAGTAAATAGTATTTGGGAGAAGTTAGATATTTTTTTATCCCTTCAATTTTAATGTTCATCAATTATATATTTACAATATGAATTTTGTACAAATTATTTTTACGAAAAATATTTTCCTAAATTTTAAAATATTACTATTATCGAATTTTTCTATTACTTAAGTATTATTATTACATAAAAGCTAATTACAAAATACATTATTCCAAAAATAATGCCAAATCTGTTTTTTTTCTCTTAACCAGAATACAAAAAAAACAGTAGAAATTTCATTAAGCAATTTAGAATTTTGTGAAATTATATAACTTACGTTAAGTTAATGAAAAATATAATACAAGTTTTTTTACTGTACTCTTATGAGAATAGGTGCTAAACCAAGATGTTTAATTGTCCCGGTTTATACGGATAATTTCTTTAGGAAGGTTTTTATAATGATTATGATTGGCATGTAAATTGTTTTATAAAATCTTACTATAATTATTTGTGATACAATCGATAATCTTATATTAAAGAAAAACGTTAAAAAGGGATATTATGTTTATAAAATTGAAAATATTATTATTTGTTTTTTTAAGCTGTACAATATTTGCCCAAAATACATATAAAGTGTCAAAAGATGGAAATGCTAACTTTAAATCAATTGCCGAAGTGAATAATGCAAATTTAAAATCCGGAGATATTGTCAGTTTTCAAAGTGGGCAGCAGTTTGACGACGCTGTCTTAAAATGTAAGGAAGGTGTGACTTACAATACCTTTGGTGGTACAAATAGGGCAATAATAGGAAATCCTACAGGTAATTTTGACCGTACAGTTCAAGTTGATTATAAAGATGTAAAACTTAGCAACCTAAAATTGGTTGGCTATAAAAATGCCGATAATGTAATAACATTTTCTAAGAAGAATTTAACCGTAATAGATTGTGAAATAGTAGGCGGGGAAAATGCACATGGTAGACCAACAATGGGTATTAGACAAACAAAAATTGATGCCGGTACTGGTCATAAGTTTGTGCGTAATAAAATTCATGATTTGGGTTGGGGAATTTTTATATCTCGACCATATAATACAGAGATTGGTTATAACGAAATGTTTGACTTTTGGATTAAAGATGGAAAGATGGACCATGGCGGTTATGCTATAGGTGGTGATAATATCTCGGGGCTGTCTGATACTTGGGATACAAAATATACTTTTATTTTTCATCATAATGAAATTTATAATTTTGAATATACAGTATTTGCAGTCGGAGCTTCGAGAATGATAATTGAATATAATAACATACATAATAATCTTGATGAAAGACTTTACAGAGGAGGAGTGAAGCATGGTTCTTTAGGTAAATTATTTGACAATTCAAGAGTTTCAACAGGTACAGTTGGGCAGATTTTTAGATATAATTATGTACACGATCTTATTCGCAGGGGATTGCCAAACTATACTTATGGTATTCCTACACCAGCTAATCTTAAAAATGGAACTCCAAATATTGTTTCGACAAATAATGGAACAGGGCAGGCAGTATATTTAAATGCAGTATTAAACAATGAAAATAATTTCGGAGAACATTTTGGAGATGAACTTGGTGAGGCCCCGGGGGCTGTTATCGGAGGATTAGGTTATGGTAATATTTGGATACATAATAATATTTTTGAAAATTGTAGTAATCGAATATTCTTAAGAACAGCTATAGATGGTAGTTTTTATGGTAGTAACAAATATCGTGAGGACTTAAGTACTTACTTGGTAAATAACACAATAATAAATTGTGGATTTAGGGATTATGTGACAAATAATATTGGTTTAATAAATACCGAATGGCAAATGTATTCGGATCATGTACTGATAAATAATATAATTGATTTTACTAATCCGAAAGCGTTAGCTACAATTTACATTAAGGGTAATGAAAGTCCGGCCAAAGGGAAATTATATATAGATAATAATATTTTTACGAAACAAGGAAAAGTTGTAACATCTGCACCGAACCATGGAGACAAAACTGCAATATGGTTTGCTGGAAGTAAAAGAAATCATCTTAGTGGCAACAGTGAACAGTATTTTACTAATCCAAACTGGAATGATGTTAATGGCACTTATTTTGCTGCCAACATTGGACCAAAAGGAGCATACATACCTGATGTAAGATTAAAAAAAGGAGGCAATGCGAATAATAAAGGCAGAGACTTTAATTTATTGGGAGATACATTTACTGACCCTTTAGGCAAACACAAATTAGGGGAGGATCCAACAGGAAGACGTTTTGCATATGATATACTTGGAAACTTAAGAACAACAAATGATATTGGTGCTGTTGGAACAGTAGATGGAGGCGGGGTAATTACTCCATCTGATTCACCTAAAGCACCGGTAATAACTATTCAACCTAGTAATGTTTCAACAACTGAAGGAAGCGAAGCAACATTCTCTGTTACAGCAACTTGTGAAGACCCAATTGGTTACCAATGGTGGAAATCACCCTTTGTTAGTCAGTCGGAAAGTAAAATTGAAAATAATTCAAAATTTTCTGGAGCTACAACTAATGTCCTCACGATTAAAAATGTAGAATCATCAGATTCCGAAGTAAATTATGTTTGTGAAGTTTACAATACAAAGGATCATAAAAATCTTTGGGTAAATTCTGATGCTGCATCATTACAAGTTACTTCACCAAATCCGGGTGGTGATAGTAAACTGGCAACAGGACTAAAAGTTTATCTGGAAGCCCCATTTCAAAATAATTCACTTGATGTTAAACTTAATCATTCCGGTGTTTTTCCTCTCAAACAACCATATAATAGAAATCCCTGGAATTATAATGAAGATATAAAGATAGGTGATATAAAGCCGAACTATGTTGATTGGTTATTAGTTGAGTTGAGAGATAATTTGACGAATACAAAATACAGGAAATCCGGAATATTAGTTGAAAATGGAATAATTCTAAATACTGACGGAACAAATTTCTCTTTTAATAATATTGTATCAGGTTCATATTATATTGTAATTAAACACAGAAATCATATAAGTATTATGAGTTCAAAAAAAGTTTCAATTACAGAAAGAGTAGGTATTAATTATGATTTTACTACTTCTGTAAATAGTGCTTACGGTAATAATGCACTTGTTAAATTAGGAGATGATAAATTCGGGATGTTTGCCGGAGATGCCGATGCAAATGGAGTAGTTAATAATCTTGATTTTGGAATAGTTGCAAATAATATTCCTAAAAGAGGTTATTATCAAGGAGATCTTGATATGAATGGAGTGATAAATGTTTTGGATTATTCTTTAATAAATAAAAATATTCTTAAAAGTTCTAATGTTCCGAATAAATAATTGACAAAAACTTAGTAGCATATGAAAAATAGAATTGAGTTTTTAGATTTTGCGAAAGGTTTTGCAATGACCTCAATAGTTTTGTTTCATTATTTTCAAAGTTCTTTTGATGGTTGGTTAGATAAAGCAATAACTTTTGGAGGAAGTGGGGTACATTTATTTATATTTATTTCAGGATTTGGATTAGGTCTTTCATCTCAGAAGCTTAAAACGGGTTCTTTTTATAAAAAAAGATTTACAAAGATTCTAATACCATATTACATTTATATAACAATAATTTTTGTTCTGAATTATTCTATAGGCATATATCCCAATGATGGGTTTTATGCTTTTTTAGGACATATTTTTCTTTTTAAAATGTTCGACGAAAGTATTATTGGAAGCTTTGGTACTCATTTGTGGTTTTTATCAGCAATATTTCAACTTTATATAATTTTTCCATTACTAATTAGATTAAAAAAACGATTTAAAACAAAATGGTTTGTAATAATTACTTTTGGATTTACTTTTTTTTATTGGATTATTATTAATACTTTTAACCTTGATTCGATGTTAGTTTTTAGTAATTCAGGAATTCAATTTTTATGGGAGTTCTGTTTAGGTATTATTTTAGCAGATTATTATTTAAAAAAAGAATTCAAGTTTTGGAAAATAAAAAAATCACTACTCATTGTTAGTGTGTTTATAGGTATAGTAATAACCGGATATTTAGCAATTTATGCTGGAAGGACAGGAAAAACTTTTAACGATATTCCTGCATTTTTAAGTTATACTAGTATTGTTATTTTAACTTATTCATTTGTTAATAAATTAAGTTTTATAAAAAAATTTTTTGTTCTAGTAGGAAAAATATCATTTGAACTATATTTAAGCCATATGGTAATATTTTATTTTATTAGTGAAATTACAATATCTTACATGTCTGCTGCCTATCTAGTAAAAAGTATTTTAATGAAATTATTTATTTTACTTCCTGTTTCTATTTTAATATCATATTTCTTCAGTCAACTAAATAAAATTATTATTAGAAAA
>JAJRZB010000409.1 GCA_024275455.1 Bacteroidota bacterium
AAATGGACTGAATACGAAACGAAGATCAACAGGAATAAGACTAGACTCCCACTTTTCTTTTAAGTTGTCTAAACCGCCTAACATACCAATTCCTACCCCTAATTCAGCTTCTACCCCAGAAGTTAGTTCAGTCCGCAAAAATCCTCTTCCTGCTAAAGAAAGTCTGTAATCATTATTTCCAAAATCGGTACTAGGAATTAAAAAATGTCCTTGAACACCATATTTAACACTATAATCATGAAATTGTGAGTAAATAGGAAAGGTTATAATTAAAGTAATTATAATTAAAAAATGTTTAAACTTCACAATACCTCCTTTGAATAATAAATCTATAAAGAGAAAGTTAATAAAAAAGTAGGAAAAACTTCCACCTTTTTGCAAGTGGAAGTTTTTGTTAAAAGGTTAGTTTGTTTTTACGAATTCGATTCTTCTATTAAGTCTTCTGCCTTCTTTTGTTGAGTTATCTGCAATTGGATTTTCTTCACCGTATCCATTGGCAACAACTCTTTCAGGGCTAATACCTTTATTTAAGATCCAATAACGAACTGCATTTGCCCTTCTTTGCGATAATCTTTTATTAGAAGATGCCTTACCTACGTTATCAGTGTAACCTCTTATTTCAACCTTAATATCAGGGTAAGCATTCAAAGTATTGAGCACTCTTAGCAGCATTTTTTCACGTTCTGGAGTTAATTCAGCACTGCCTGAGGCAAATGTGACTCCTTCGAGTACAATTGGAGCACTAATGTCTAAAATAATATCATCCTCAGGATTTAACGGGTTTGTACCTCTAATAACTTCCTCTTTATCATTAGTGGTACCACCATCTGTATCAGCCTTTGTAGGATTTGTATTATATTTGAATATTTCTTCACCATCTAAAAGTCCGTCACCATCAGTGTCATTTTTAATGGGAGAAGTTTTATATTTATTAACTTCATCACCATCTTTTAATTCATCATTATCTGTATCAGGATTTGTCGGGTTTGTTTTAATTTCAGTTATTTCAATGTTGTCTGCTAATCCGTCAAAGTCAGAATCAATACGTAATGCATCCGTGTGATACTTGTTAATCTCATCTCCGTCAGATACATCATCTCCGTCAGTATCAGTAGAATTAGGATTTGTACTATACTTTCTAATTTCATCATTATCTGATATTCCATCACCATCACTATCAGCACTTAATGGGTCAGTAGTATACTGGTTAATTTCCAGCCCATCTATCAAACCGTCATTATCTGTATCCGGATTTTTAGGGTCTGTTTTAAATTGTCTTTCCTGGTCTAAAGTAAGCCCATCTAAATCTTCATCGGAACTTCCGGATTCACCAACAAATATCAAACCAGCCCCGAAATTCCAATACCCATCGTTATCACCTTTAAGCGGCGAATCGATTGTATTAAAATAGTCGATGTCATCAGTAAAAATATAATTGTATCCACCGGAAATATCTAATAAAATTGAACTGGAAAGTTTGACCTCAAAACCTAAACCTATTGGAGCAATATATTCATAATCGTCTTCCAGAACTCCTTTAAACGGACTGGCATACTTTTGTTGATTAGGTTTATCTTCAATCTTCCATTTCATGTAGCCTGCTCCCAGATAACCGTAGGGATTAACTACAGATCCTTTAAAAGGACTTAAAAGAAATCTAACATCTGCCGGAATGATTGAAGTTTCCCAAAGATCATTTGAAGGATCATCTCCTGCTAATAATCCGTATCCAACTCCAAGTTCTGCGTCTATTAAATCAAATACTTTTATCCTTAAAAATGCTCTGGCCAGATAAGAAGGCTTAACGTCTTCATTTGGAAAGTCAGTATCCGGTAATAGTCCGAAACCTTGCAATCCACCTTTAATGCCGTAATCATTAAATTGAGCTAACAATATATTATTAGAAAGAATTGTAATACTAAACAATGCTAAAAAAATAATTTTTTTATGCATTTTATTTGCCTTTTATTTTTTTAATAAGTCTCTGATTTCGGTTAATAAAGTTTCTTCTTTGCTTGGTGCCGGTGGAGCAGCAGGAGCTTTTTCTTCTTTTTTCTTCAAATTGTTCATACCTTTAATAACTATAAAAATAGCGAATGCAATAATTATAAATTCAATTATTGTATTTAAAAATGCCCCGTATTTTACAACTACAGCTTCAGCAGTATCAGTTGCTTCTTTAACAACCAATCCTAATTGAGAAAAATCAACATTGCCAAGTAAAACTCCAATTGGAGGCATAATAACATCTTTTACTAAAGAAGTAATAATTTTACCAAACGCACCGCCGATAACTATACCAACAGCCATATCCACTACATTGCCTTTCATTGCAAATTCTTTAAATTCTTTCATCATACCCATAATTGTCTCCTTACATTTATGATTAACTAAAAAAACTAAAATAACGAATAAGTTATGCCTATTTGTAATGCTTCTTTTAATTGTGTTTTTGCAATTTGATCTACATCATAAATAAGAAGCACATTAAAATTTACATTCACTAATTTTGTAATTTGTGCTGTTACAACATTGTCCCAGCGAACATCCCATACATCTAGAGCTTCAAATGACCCGAATAATCTGAGTTCTGTTGTATATAGTAAATTGTCATCAAATTTAAATTTGGCATTTGAAACTGATTCAATACCGGTTTCAAACTTAAACTTTTCAATTTCGTTTGTAGTTTTCAGATCATCTGAGTAAGAATTAAATCTACTTGTAAAAGTTTCCTGAAATCCTAAGCCGAATCTTGTTGTAAAATTATCAGAGATCTTGTAAGCTAAGCCTAAAGACTGCATTAAATAACCGGGATCAAAAAAAGCTGCAGTTTGAACCGGAACATCACCTGAATAATCGAAACCATCGGTTAAGACAGTTCTAAAAGTATTTCCAAAGTAAGGATTTGCAAACCATCCAACATCATATGTTAAAAGATCTTCAAGAAAAATTTCATTGTCTGTTGTTCTAAATTCGTCCGAGCCTAATTTTGTTCTTCCGAAAGAAACTTTTAACTTGTTAGTAAATGACCAAGGATCATCAAAATAATCTAACCCAAAATTGCCGAAAAGTGTAAATGATAATGCATCTTCACCGCCTTGCGTCCAATTTTCTAAAGCAATTTGGCTAATATTTAAACCGGCAACTCCTAATGGCAGCCAAGTTTTTTGAATTACTGAATCCTTTTTTGCATCCTCTGCAGAAATACTAATCTGTAAGATTAGTAAAACAATAAGAGTTAAAAGTTTTTTCATTGGGGGGTCTCCTATATTCGTATTACGTTAATAAAAATTATTTGTGATTTAAATCACAAAAAGATACTAATCTGCTTAATCTTTAGCAAATTTAATTGGTAACAACTTCAATTTCATATATATCTTCAATGGATTCATCTGCTAATGGAACCCATGTGAAATTAAATAATTTTACAGAAATATTAGTTTTTTTAGGTCTTATTTTTATAGTTTCAAGTTGTTCAATTGATAAATCAAATTTATCTTGCAGTAAATCTAATTCATCTTGAAATTTATCTTGCAAATCTTCTAAATCTTGTTGAAGCCGTAGTAAATTTTCCTGTGCTCTTTTTACATCGCCAGCTTCTTTCATTGTTCTTCCTGCTGATTTCATTGCACTTCCTGCTTTACTAATTGTAGAAGTACTAAGCCTTTTTCTGCCAAACAATGCTCCTAGAATTGTTGAACCAATCGAAATAGCAGTTTGTAATTTTACTTGAGATGATTGCGATTTTTCTCTTTCAATTCTTTCTTCAGCGCGCTGAATTCTATTTTGAATTGTTTTTGTTCTTCTTGCATACTTATCTTTTAACTTAGCAACTGCTTCATCTCTTTGTTCGCGAGTTAATTGTGCCAGTCTGATTTTAAAATCACGTGCACTTTCATATGGTTTAGAAGTTTGTTTCAGTTCACTACTATGATAAACTTCCAAATAATAATCACTTACAAGAAATTCTTTGAAGAATTTTTGCCAAGCAGTATAATTTTTTACTTTTAGTCCTGCTTGTGGAACTGTTTCGTAACTTAACTTAACCGGAGATTTTTTAATAAGATTTTTTTCGTTCGGCACAATTTCAGTAGCTTCATTCCAATCAACCGGAATTATATTATTTGTTATTGGAACCATTAAACTTATACTTTTATCCAAATCTATCTTTTTAGTTCTGTCATAAAATCGTATATCGGAAATTACAGTTATATAAGGTTTGTAACTATAATCTTCAGTTTCGGATGAATCAATGTTTCTTTTTAAGTAAAGAGGTTTTATTTCTTTGGGAAGTTTGGTAATTGAAACAGCACTTGTAGTCTCAGTTACTTTAGTAACATTTTGTTGTTTTTTTGCAAGGGGTTTAACCAAAGTTTTTATTTGCTTTCTGGTTAAAGGTCCGCGTAAATAAGACATAGCCCACCTAGTATAAAAAACTTGCGGATGCTCTTCATGCACATTATGTAGCAGAAAAACTCGTTTATCTAAATTTGAAAGTAGTTTTTCAATCTGTTTACGATTAAAAGTTCCGCCGCCTTCTAAACTTGCACCTTCTAAGCCGTCAAGAATTCTTTTTCTGTCTCGTTCGGTCTGAAGTCTTCCTAGAAACCAAGTGCCTGCATTCGATAAACTTTTATAGTCTAAATCAACCGGGTTTTGTGTAGATAAAACCAAACCCAAACCAAAAGCCCTGGCTTGCTTTAATAGTGTAAGAAAAGGCTTTTTTGTTGGGGGATTTGAAACTGGTGGTAAATATCCGAAAATTTCATCAACATAAAGTAAAGCCCTTAAACTTGTTGTACCCGATTGTTTTCTCATCCAGCTTAAAAGTTGATTGAGCAATAGGGAAGTAAAGAACATGCGTTCCGAATCGGATAAATGTGC
>JAJRZB010000047.1 GCA_024275455.1 Bacteroidota bacterium
TCTTTAATTCTGGAATGAAAAGATTAGGTGATTGAATATCATAGTTGGGAAGAAAAAGACAACAATTTCTACTCGTATCTGAATTATTCTTAATCCGGGGAAAATTATCTTAGGTTTTAATCCAATGTTTATTAAATGTTAGTTCTAAAACTATTACAGTTATTTGAAATACTCAATTTCAGTTTTTAATAATTTCTACATGATAATGATCTATAATTTATATTAAATAAGATTTTCTTTTTATAAAACTATACACTGATAAAAATATTAAAAATATTCCCCAGACATAGATTAAAATTATTCCTTCCCCCTCAGATAATTTTGGGTCGATCATATCTGCTAAAATTATAATCAAGATTGTAAAGGTTAACAAGCTGATAAAACTAATTGTTGTAATAATAATTGATTTTCCCTTTTTAGTATTTGCAAATTGAAGGTAAATATCTCTTAATAAAACTGAGGCGCTTAGAATAATAATTAAAAATCCGAATTGACCGACCAAAGTTAATATGTTCTCAAATGATTCCGGCAATATTAAACAATTTGCAATAAGTAAAACTAAAATTAAAATAAGCCAAGGGAACAATATTAATAATGATCTGCTTAAAGCAATTTTCTTAACCGAGATAGGAAGAAGAATATTTTGCCTAATAATTTTTTCTTTATTTCTTTCGAATATTTTTGATAAAAAAATCACTAAAACTAATATTGTAATAAGCCCGTTTATATGATCATAGACTTTTAGAAGCGTATACAATACAAGTTGTATAAATACAATAACGATTATTGTGGGAATAGCAGTATTGTATAAAATCTCTTGTTTTAATAATTTCCACATAATTTAACCTACTAACAATTTTCGTTTTGTAAATATTGTTGCATCAACTAAGGATATTATTAATGCCCAAATAAAAAAGAATATCTCCTCACCGCCAAAACCAAAAGGTTTAATTATTGATGCGGACACAATGTATATTACACCAAATGAAAGAATGATAAGAGCAATACTTAAAATAACGGTATAAATTAATCTCTTATCATATCTTTTGGATTGCAGAGCAAACCACGAATTTATTACCAAGTCAAAACCAACTAAAGCAATAAACATCATTCCAAGTTGTCCATTAATTCTTTCAATATAAATTAATTGCTGTGAGGGTAAAATACTTCGTAGCATTTCGATGTAAAATCCGACTAAAATAAAAGGTGAAACTCCGAACAACCATCTGGTAAATGTAAGTTTGTTTATAGAAATTGGAAGCAAAGCATGTTGTCTTTCTCTCATTTCTTTTTTTCTCATACTCCAAATCATAAAGACGATAGCGTAAATTCCAAGACCTACAATTACCGACCAGAAATACTTTTCAAGGAAATAGATTTGCGGAAATAGTTTAATATTATTTAATGCACAAATTGTAAAAATCAGTGACACTAGTACTATAACCGATAAATGTAATTTAAAATAATTTATTTCTGTTTTTAATAGTCTATACATTTTTCTACTTGTTTTCTTTTAAAATATAAACTGCAATTTCATCAATACCCATTCTGGTTTCTTGAATGTTCTGAGCACCAATATTTTTTAAATGTTGCAAAGTTGATTCGAAATTTTTGCTTATTACTTTATAATTATTTCCTTCATTTTCAATATTTACAACATTGTCAAATTCAACTTTGTTCTCATTTAATTTAAATGAAATTCTTTTCCAATTATCCGTTAAATCATCTTTTGGAGCTTTAAGTTTAATTTGTCCGTTATCAATAAAAGCCAGTTCGTCCGCTAATCTGCTAATATCCGTTAGAATATGAGTTGAGTAAAATATTGCCCTTTCTCCATCTTCAAGGACTTCAAAAAGTATATCCAACAATTCTGTTCTAACTACCGGATCTAAGCCGGCAGTCGGTTCATCCAAGATTAAGAGTTTTGGAAATCTTGAGAGTACTTGAACTAAAGAAAGTTTTACACGATTGCCGCTTGATAAATCTTTAGCTCTTTTTTCAATTGGCAGTTCAAAACGTTTAATTAAACTTTGCGCCATTTTATCTGACCAATCGGGATAAAATTGTGAGATGAATTTCAGATTTTTCTCCCCGCTCCAATTTTCATAAAAAACATGTTTATCGCCAACATAACCGATGTTAAATTTCCAATCAACTTTATTCGGGTTATTTTCTTTTCCGAAAATTTCCGCTTGTCCCGAATCGGCTTTTATAAGTCCAACCAAACAATGCATTGTTGTAGTTTTCCCGGAACCATTTGGCCCGACATATCCTAAAACCTTTCCGGGTTCCAAATTTAGATTAAGCGGACCAAGTCTGAAATCTGAAAAATTTTTAGTTAGATCTGTTAACTGAAATGCCGTTTCCATTTTACTGTTCTCCTGCTAACAATTTATTTATTATATTTTTTATTTCTAAATTACTCATCCCTTCATCTCTGGCAATTTTAATAACTGGGGTTAGCTTTTCTATTAAACGTTGTTCCGCCAACTGTTTTTTTTGTGAACTATTTACATCGGTTACAAAAAATCCTTTTCCTCTTTTTGAGATTATTAAACCTTCTCTTTCAAGCATTTCGTAACCTCTTTGAACTGTTATAACACTAACTTTTTGTTCTCTTGCCAAACCTCTAATTGAAGGAAGAATGGTACCGGAATTTATTTCTCCGTTAAGAACCATTGCTCTAATTTGTCTGTAAATCTGACTTTGTAGTGGTTCTTCTGAAAGATCTGTAAGATTAAGTATCATTATATCTTTTTTATTTTTATTACCATAAAAGTTGTATCATCAATTTCATTGTTGTTACTGGAAAAACAGGTAACTTTTTTAATCACTTCGTCAACAATTTGTTCTGATCTATTTTGCGTATTCTCTTGTAAGAGATTTATAATTTTATCCTCTCCAAATTGCTGACTATTATTGTCCATTCTTTCAGGTAAGCCATCAGTAAAAACAAATATTAAGTCAGCAGTATTAATTTTAACTTTCTCCTCGCTGTAGTTGGCATTAGTCATTATTCCTAAAGCCGGACCAGTAGTTTTTAGTCTTTTTACATTATGGTTTTTACCTAATACAATTGGAAAATTATGCCCGGCATTGATGTAGTTGAAAATTCCGGTTGTTAAATCTAAAATTCCGAAAAACATTGTTGCAAAATGTCTGGCTTCAGAATATGTATTTAAATACGAATTAATAAGATAAATGGTTTGAGCAATAGACCTGTTAAGTGAAAGATCACTTTTTATTATTGCTTGAATTTGTGAAATAAGCATGGCGGCCGGAGAACCTTTACCACTGGCATCCCCGATAACAACACCGTATTTGTTGTTTTCAATTTCAAAAAAATCATAAAAGTCTCCCCCTACATCATCAGAAATGGTAGAATAAGCAGAGACATCCAATATATTATTATTTGGTAAAATTTTCGGAAGAAGTCCATTTTGGATTTTTTTTGCTGCATCCAACTCTGCTTTAAATAATTCATAATCAGAAAAGTTTTGTGTATTGTAATAATTACGGTCAATTAATAATTTTATTGCTCTTGTGGGAATATTGTTCACAAAATATTCTTCATTTGCAGAGGAATGAATTACTCCTAATTGTTCAAGTTTCTCAAAAGCTTTTTTAATACTGGTTTTACCAATATGATGCTGGCGGGAAAGTTTGCCTATTGAGTCTAACTCATCGCCAGGTAATTTATCTTCTTCTAAAATTCTTACAAGGATCTGGTTCACAATTTGTTTGTGTATTGGCTCTGAAGAGTAATATGTTAAATTTAATAGCATTTAGTTTTATGAGATTTTTAACTGTTCTAATTGTATAGACGCAATATATACAGTAAAGTTCCGTTTGTCAAGCAAAAAATAAGATCTAATTTTTGTGGGGGAAAACCATTGTGCTGCTAACTTATTGTTTTCCAATGGATTATAGGGAAGTGTTTTTATGTTCAATCTTGTAAAAAGAAGAGATTTTTATGAGCTTTTATTTTTAGAGAATAATAAGATTTGATAAAATGAAATACTGAACACTATTTTGAGGATTATAAAATAAATAGGAATTAAGAAAAACTTAATAAGTATTATTCCTGTAATACAGCGGGAACCTCCATTTTTTTGAGTTGTAAAAGGGATTGAAATACTTAACTAATAAGTTCATTTAATAAGATTTTATTTCAAACAAATTAAATGGAGGTTGCTATGTTAGTTAAAAGAAATGATTTTTTACCTGTATTTCCGAAAATTTTTAGTGATTTTTTTGACAAAGAGTTTTCCGATTGGGCAGCATCAAATTATTCCCTCACAAACACAACAATTCCTGCAGTAAATATTAAAGAAACAGATGATGATTTTATTGTTACAATGGCTGTTCCGGGAATGGACAAAAAAGATTTTAAAATTAGTTTAGTCGATAATCTTCTCACAATTTCGTCTGAGAAAAAAGAAGAAAAAGAAGAGAAAGATGCCAACTACACAAAAAGAGAATATAGTTATCAATCATTTAACAGAGCTTTTACATTGCCAAAAGATGTAGTTAAAGAAGATAAAATAACAGCAAAATATGAAAACGGTGAATTACACTTAACAATTCCTAAAAAAGAGGAAGTAAAAGCTAAAAGACCACTTCAAATACGAATAAAATAACAACTAAATATAAAGAGGGAAGCTGTTTGCTTCCCTTTTGTTTTTAACGGGTTTTTAATTTGTGTATTATATTGAAGGAGGTTGTGATGAAAAAGTTTATAGTATTTTTGTTTTTATTATTCTTAACATCAGGTTGTAGTGCTCAAGAAAAAAATGGTTCTAACAATATTGATGAAAATCAAAACAAACCTTTAACTAAAGTATTAGTAAACAAAGAATATGATGAAAACGGAAATTTAATTCGTTACGATTCAACTTATTCTTACTTCTATTCTAATATCGAAGGTGATTCAACTTTAAGCGACAGTATATTTTCAAGCTTTCAAGAAGGTTTATTTAATGCTTTCCCTGATATTCAAAGACCATTTTTTGACGATATGTTTTTTGAAGACTCATTGCTGACTTATGATTTTTACAAGGATGATTTTTTCGAAAACCGGTTTAAATTGAATATGGAAAAGTTTAACAAATTATTTGAACGAATGGATGCGTTTAAGAACAAGTTTTACAAAAAATATAATGAGCCGAAAAAAGAAGATGAAAATAAATAACATTTATTATAGAGGCGTAACATGTTACGCCTCTACAATAAAATAATAGGATGATTTAAGAAATCAATTTTGCTTCTAAAAATATTTCTGTACCGGTCAATAATCTTGAAATAGGACATCCGGCTTTTGCATCTGCGGCAAGTTGTTGAAAATCCTCTTCACTTAACCCCGGAACAACAGCTTCGCAGTTTAATGTAATAGATGTTATTTTTGGTCCGTTATCTTCTCCAAGTACAACAGTTGCTTTAGTTTCAATGCTGGTCGGAGTAAGATCTTTTTTGCCGATTAATGCAGATAAGAACATTGAATAACATCCGGCATGTGCGGCACCAACTAATTCTTCGGGACTTGTTTCTTCTCCATCTTCGAATCTTGATCTGAAATTAAAAGGTCCTTCATAGCCGGTAAAATTTAATATTCCGTTGCCTTCTTTAAGCGATCCTTCCCATTTTGCTTTAGCATAATGTTTGCCCATTTTGTACTTCTCCTTTCGGTTTTAATTTTGAATTTATTTATTTTAAATATAACAAAAAGATAATTGTATAAAGTGTCTTTTAATAAAGAAATAAATTGTTTTATAGTCAAAACTAATTTCTTTCTAAACTATAAATTTTAACTTTTCTTTTTTCTTACCAGCCAACATAAGTCCCAACTGGGAAAATAAAAAATGCATCGTATTGCTCACCAATTGGGACAGAAATTTCGTTATATATATACTTTGTACGAATATTATTTTCTAAAAATAAATTATCTGTTAAAAAGAGCCATGAATAATTATAGTTTGTTTGCTCTCCAACCAATCTGAACAAGTCATTAGATTTTGATTGCTGTACCAAATTAAAATGAATAGTACCTTGCACATTTCCATTCGTTATTTCTCCTTTTAAAGGAACTCCAACTATCGATATTGTTTTTCCTGAAGCAGTTACGGATTGATTGTGCAAATATTCTCCTAACCATTCAATTTTACTACCCATAAATCTTTTTTTCTGTGCATGATTTAATCCAAAATAAAAAATAGTTGTACCTTCATTTCTAGAAATAAAATATTCTGCACTGGATTTTATTAAGGTTTCCCTTTTGTTAATACTCCACAAATAATCGGTGTTCCATTTTGTTCTTATATCAACACTAATTAATTCATTCTGGAACATTCGAAGTAATTGTATAGTGTTTGCATTTGAAGCGGATAACCCTAAATTACTGGGGGAGTTAGCTAATATATCAATATAATAAATAAGATTTTCTTTGTAAGTTAACGGAGAACTATTAAGAAAGGAATCGTAAATAAAAAAAAGATCTGCCGAGTCTGAAAAATATTCAGCAAATGTTTTAAGACTATTTAGAAAAAAGTGAGGTTGCAGATTCGCATCTATACAATTTGGTTTTGCCGATTTATTATCGCCTGAATTAAATTTTTTTAACGAATTTAGAATCGGCATTACTTTTTTATAAGAAATTCCTTCAGGCAGATTTTCCAATTCGCCGGTTGAGAGTTTTTGGAAAATCCAACTATATGCGTCAGGACACTCAGCACAAACCTCGGTATATTCTTTCTTTTCATTTAATCTTACGGCAAGTGATCCGACAAATTCTCTTTCTTCAAGTATTGTATGAAATTCGCCTAATACAATTACTTTATATTGTGATAAACTTTCATATACAATATTAGGCAGAACAGGTGAATTAAAAATGATCAAGTCTTTTTCCAAAACAGCTTGTACTTGTGCTATAGAAGCAGAATCATCTTCTATCGTTTTGGTAGTATCACAGTGGATTACAAAAGCTAAACAAAAATATTAAATATTTTCTTTTTATTTTGTGTGAAATTGTCATATAAATTCCATACACTATTCGTAATTAAGGGTTGTTATAAATAAATCAACAACAATTAAAGCTATAAGGACTTTATTCTCAATACAAAAATTTAAATTTCCATAAAGCCTTCTGTTAGTAGTTTACTTTTATTTCAACATAACAATTTTTAAAATAAAAATAATCAAACTTACCTTTTAGTAACACTATAAATTTTAACTTTTCTTGTTTTTCCTTTTAAAATAGCTTCATCAACAAATTCAAATTTTAAATGAGGGCTGGTGGGAAGACTATTTTTTAATTTTTCTGAGATTAAAAATGTTTTATTATATAAATTACAAACATCTTGAATTCTTGATGCAGTATTTATTGTATCACCATGATAGGCAATTTCTCTTTTTATGTCGCCTACTTCAGCAACAGTAATTTTTCCAAGATGAGCGCTTGCTTTAAATTCCGGTACACAATTAAAATTATTCTCGTACTTGTTTTTTTTCGAAATCAGTCTATCTTGAAATGCAAAAAAGAATTTTATACAATTCATATTGTATAAGCCTTCATTTTTAGGCCATGTTAGAACAACTTCATCACCGACATATTGATATATTTCCGCATTAAATGAGGGAAGGATTTTATTTACATCTGCAAAAACATTTTGGATCATCAGGCTGTATTTTAAATGACCTAATTTTTCGGCATATAAAGTGGAGGATTTTAAATCCATAAATAAGAAAATTCTTTCTTCAACCCTGGGTTTTCTGTATTTCCCGAATAACATTGGGAGAAGTACGCCAGGTCCAAATTTGTTATTCATCTGTTTTATAAATCCGATTAACATTATCATAACTATTGTATAAATTGAAGAAGAAATTCCCATATTAGAATAGAAATTTGATGTGTACTGCAATAGCGGACTTTCTACAAAATTAGCTTCTAAAGCTAAACCTATTCTACTTACAATTGTTCCGACTAAAAACCACGTAGCCGAATATAAAATAACTTTTAAAAAAACTTCTAAACCAAAGGATCTCCGTCCAAACCTTTTATCGATAAAAAAATCAATCATTCCTAAAAAGGTTCCGAAAATTATTGCTCCGAAAAAAGCAATCATTATATTTTCTGTAATGTGAACTTTTGCTTCAGTAGGGAAAAGACTGACTACAGCTTTGGATATAAAATTAACAAGTATAAAAAAGAATATAAACGCAAATATCCAAAATGTAATTTGTATACCAATATGCGAAAGTAAAGGATGCTGTAATGCATTTCTTCTGGCTCTGGTTGTATAGTCAAGTTTCATATATCAATACACTTTCTTAAATAAAAGTAAGTATTTAATCATGTTTAGCTATTTTCGCTTTTCTAATAATTATTTTTTCCCAAACATTTCCCACAACATATTCTTCTTTATCGAGCCATTCATTTTTAAGTGCCTTTTCTGACTCAAAATTACAGGCTATCACCGAACCATTCATTCTACCATTTTCATCTAAAAGGGCAGAAGCGAAAATCCATTTGCCTTGTTTAAACATTTCATCAGCGAATTTTAGATGTTGCTCTCTTACTGCCATCCGTCTTTCCAGGGCTTTTTCATCTTTATAGTCATAAGCAATTACGATAAATTCCATGTTGAATCCTTTCTTAATGTGAAAAATCAATGTGAACTTTTAGTTTTTTTGAATTATTATTAGTGACACATTAAAAATAATATAAATTTTATTTATGTTGATATTATTTGCATTGAATGTTGAAAGCAGAATAAGTAATTTTATACTCTAAATAATATTTATTATCATGAAAAAGTTAGCAAAAATATTTCTATTTGTTGGAACTTTAAGTTTTGCTGCACTTTTCATTAGTTCCCCCTTATTACATAATCATGAAATTGATTTTAACAACCATAATAATTGTCCTGCATTTATTCTAAACATTACATTTGCATCACTTGCATTTGTTTTTTTTGCAAAAGTCTTCATCAACTTTACGAAACCGGAATATAAAACTTTTTCCGGAAAAGTTACATATATATCTTGCAAATTAATTCAAACTCAAAGCAACCGCGCACCTCCTTTTTAGTAGAGTACTTGTTTTATTTTTATTAAAAAACTTAATTCTACATACTAAAAAAAGGTAGCTATATGATTAAGCACATATTTTATGTGGTGCTCGCCTTTTTCATTTGTACCGGATCTGCATTTTCACAAGATTCTCTTAGCGTAATAGTTAGAGATTCTATTAAAATAAAAATATTAGAAAGCAGATTAAGAACACTGGAAGAAAAATTTGAAAAAGATGAGTTAAATGAAATTTTGCAAGAAGCAGAAACTGCTTCTGCTAAAAAAGAAGAAACAAAAAAGAGTAAAATATTTAAAAGTGGTCAAAGATCATTACAAGCAATTAATCCGGAAATTAGTGTAACCGGAGATGCTTTTGGAGAGTTTAAATTTAAGGGTAAACCTCTTGAAAATAGTGCGGGGGCTTACTTTCGTGTATTGGGTTTGCATATACAAAGTAATCTCGATCCGTTTAGTTTAGCAACAGTTGCCATTGAGGTTACTCCCGAAGAAGTTGAGCTTGGAGAAGCATATTTAACATGGACTAATTTCCTGCCGAGTATTAGTTTAACCTCCGGTAAATTCCGCCAGCAATTTGGAGTACTTAATAGGTGGCATAAACACTCACTCGATCAGTTCGATTTTCCACTTCCCATTAAAACTATTTTTGGTGGTGACGGATTAAACCAAATTGGATTTTCGTTTAATTGGTTAATGCCTTCAATAATTGGAGATGCTAATAATTTAGTTGTTGAAATAACGAATGCTCAAAACAGAAATTTATTTGCCGGTGAAACATTTTCGTTTCCTTCAACATTACTTCACTTTAAAAATTATTGGGATTTATCAAGAGATACTTATTTGGAATTAGGTTTTACAGGAATGTTTGGGAAAAACAGAATCCTGACGGTTACCATAAATGATAACTTGATTTATGAAAACAGTTTTAATACTTGGGTTGGAGGTGCAGATCTTACGGTTTTTTGGGAACCGGTAAATAAAGCTTTATATAAATCACTTTTATGGCGTTCTGAGATTTTTTATGCAAATAAAGAATTATCAGAAAATAGTAAAATCAAAACATTTGGCGGATATACCTATTTAGAATACAAATTTGCCGAGCAATGGCAAATTGGAACCAGGTTTGATTACTCCCAACCATTTAAACTTAGTAATTCTTCACAGTACATGTACCAGCTTATTCCTTATGTTACCTGGTGGCAAAGTCATTGGGTTAAAATACGATTGCAGTATAATTATTTGGATGGAAATATTTTGTCAGAATCCTCCGGGACTTTAAGATTGCAAATGGTCTGGGCTATTGGTCCTCATAAACACGATAGATATTAATGGAGATTAAAATGAAAGTATTTAAAAATATATCAATAATATTTTTTCTGTTGTCGGTTACTTTGTTTGCCGACGGCAAATTAAATGTAGTAACAACTCTAAGCACTTATGCAGATATTGCTAATTATATTGGCAGTGATAAAATTGATGTTAACTACATTGTTCATGGTGATGAAGACGCCCATTTTGTAAGACCAAAACCAAGTTTTGCTGTTTTATTAAGTAAGGCAGATGTATTTATTTCTACAGGTTTAGATCTGGAACTTTGGGTTCCTTCACTTGTTGATTTATCAAAAAATGAAAAAATTAGATCCGGTCAATCTGGTTTTGTTGCGGCTTATGACGGTTTGGATTTATTAGACAAACCGACCAATTTATCGAGAAGTGAAGGGGGTTTGCACATTTATGGTAATCCGCATATAACATCGAGCCCGCTAAATTTAAAAATAGTTGCTGAAAATATTACTATTGGGTTAGAGAAAAATGATCCCGAAAATGCGGAGTTCTACCGGGATAATCTGACAAAATTCAAGAATGATATCGATAACCATTTATTCGGAAAAGAATTGGTAAATCTTATGGGCGGAAAACTTTTAACTAAATTGGCAAATTCCGGAAAACTAATCGAGTTCCTTTCCGGCAAAGAATATAAAGGAAAAAAGTTGATTCAATATCTTGGCGGATGGTTAAAAAAAGGAATGGTTTTCCGAGGAAAAAAGATTGTTTCTTATCATAAAAACTGGATATACTTTAAACAGTTATTTGGCATTGAGGTTATTGGTCATGTTGAACCAAAACCGGGTATTCCGCCTTCTCCAAAGCATGTGGAGGAATTGGTGCAAAAAATGAAAAAGAACAAAGTAAAAGTAGTTTTAGCTGCAAATTATTTGGATGAGTTTAAGGTAAAAAAAATATGCAATAAAGTTGGTGCAACCCCGGTTATTGTTCCAATGTATGTTGGTGGTGCACCGGGAACAGATAATGTTTTTGCATTGACAGATTATTGGATTGATAAGTTAAGCAGTGCTTTTAAAAACACAGAAATAAAGTAAATTTCCGGGCAGCTTGAGTTTTTTCTAAACACTTAGGCTGCTTTAATAGAAATAGAGATTAAAATGAATTTAAGTATAATAGATATAATGGCACCGGCATTTTTCGAATGTCTTGTTCTTGTAGGAATACATTCGTATTTGGGACTTCATGTTTTGAGACGAAAAGTAATTTTTGTCGATTTAGCTTTAGCACAGATTGCAGCTCTCGGAACAACCGTTGGATTTCTCTTCGGGGTAATGCCCGGAACAACAGGAGCGTATTGGTTTTCACTATCATTTGCATTTATTGGAGCAGCAGTTTTTTCAATATCACGATTCCGGCATGAAAAAATTCCTCAAGAAGCCGTTATTGGTTTAGCGTATGCTATTGCTGCATCAATTGCCATTTTGGTAATTGACAAAGCACCTCACGGTGCCGAGCATATTAAAGAAATACTAACGGGAAGTATTTTGTGGGTTAAGTGGTCAACAATTATTGAAGCAGCAATTGTTTATTCTTTTGTGGGGTTGTTTCATTTTATTTACAGAGAACAGTTTATTTTAATTTCAGAACATCCGGAAGAAGCATATAAAAAAGGGATGAATGTTCGGTTTTGGGATTTTCTTTTTTATGTTTCTTTTGGTGTAGTTATAACTCACTCGGTAGGAACTGCCGGTGTATTATTGGTATTTGTTTTTTTGGTTGTACCTGCCATAGCTTCTATGCTGATAACCGACGTACTGTGGAAACAGTTGATTATCGGCTGGTCTCTCGGTGTTTTTGTAAGTTTTATCGGTTTGTACATTTCATATGCAGCTGATTTGCCCAGTGGTCCTACTGTTGTAGCATTTTATGGTTTAATGTTAATAATAATTGCACTCATTCTTTATTTGATCCGGGCTGAATCAAGAACCGGAGCAATGATGAAAATATCTTTAGGAATTGGAGTAACATTAGCTGTGGTTTTTGGTTTATATTTAATGGGAAAGGCATTTAAAGATAGTGATGAGCACCTTCATGAAGAAAAAGTTATTGTTAATTCTAATACTTATGCTAAAACAAGTGAACAAGTAAAAACTTTAGCTGAATTAAGTGAGAGTGATTTAAAGAATTATTTAAATTCTATTTCAGAGATAAATCAATTACAGAATTTATTTAATATCGAAGAAGATGAATATTCAAAACTAAAAATAGCCGGACGTGTTTTAGTAGTTGATAAAAAAAAGGGATTAAATTTATACCTTAAAATAATTACTGATGGAGAATTACCTTTTGTTAAAGAAGAAGCAATTGAAGAAATGAGAAAAATTACCGGAAAGAAATTCGGATTTGACTCATCACTAAGTATTAAAGAAAATAAACAAGCACTTAACAATTGGGAAAACTTAATAAATAAATTGGAATAATATTTTTTTATTTATCGGTTATAAATTAAATTATAGTTTATGAAAAAATATATAATCATTCCGTTACTTCTGCTACATATAGTATCATGCAGGCACAATCCCAATTTAGAAGAAAATATTGATAGCATATTTAAAGAATTCAATATAAGCTTAAGTCCCGGAGCATCAGTTGCTGTTGTTAAGGATAATGAAACAATCTATCAAAAGGGTTTTGGTTATACTGACATATAAAAAAAGATATTGATTGAACCTAAGTCCAATTTTAGATTAGCATCAATAACAAAACAGTTTACGGCGCTATCAATATTACTTTTGGAGCAAGAAAATAAGTTATCACTAAATGATACCTTAAGCAAATTCTTTCCCGAACTACCATCTTATGCAAATAAAATTACTATTAAAAATTTACTTCAACATACCTCCGGCTTGTTAGATTATGAGGACTTTGTAAATAATAACGATACGGTTCAGTTAAAAGATAAGGATGTGTTGAATATTTTAATTGCTCAAGACTCAACCTACTTTTCCGCAGGAAACAAACATCAATACAGTAATTCAGGTTATGCTGTTTTAGCTCTTTTAGTAGAGAAACTTTCCGGATTAAGTTTTGCCCGATTTTTAGAGAAAAGAATCTTTCAGCCTTTAGGAATGCACAATTCAGTGGCTTACAAAAAAGGGATATCAAAAGTTAAAAACAGAGTATATGGTTATACCAAAACCGATTCCGGATTTGTATTTTCTGACCAAAGCTTAACCAGTGCAGTATTGGGTGACGGAGGAATATATTCTTCAACTATTGATTTAATTAAATGGGATAAGGAAGTAAATTCACCAACTCTTTTACCGAAAGAAAAGTTTAATCGAGTTTTCAAAAAAGGTAAAAATAGCAGGGGTGAAGAATTTGATTATGGCTTCGGCTGGAGATTAGACCCTTATAAAAATCTTTATCGTCCATACCACACTGGCGGCACAAGGGGATTCTCAAACATATATATGAAAATACCGGACTTGTATTTAACAATAATAGTACTTATGAATTTAAATAATTACAACGCCAAACAATATGCCGAAAAAATTGCTGATTTGTTTATTAAACAAAAGAAAGGGGAGTTATTATGAGAAATAATATTCTTAAAACTTTGTTTTTTTTATTGGTTCCCTTTACTGTACAAATGTTTACTCAATAAAATAAAATAACCAAAGATGATGTTGAATGTTCTGAAAAACTTATCGGAATAAATTTTACAAATACAGAAATTGATTCTATGCTTGATAATTTGAATGAAAGTTTAACTGATTATCTAAAACTTAGAGAAATCCATTTGCCGAATTTCATCCCACCGGCTATAAGTTTTAACCCGATACCGGTAGGTTTTAAACCGGTTAATATAAAAAGTGAATTGACAATCAGTGATTATTCAAAGACCAAATTGCCTGAAAACATGGATGACCTTGCGTTTTATTCTATTGGACAATTAGCGGAACTAATTAGAACAAGAAAGATTACTTCGATTGAGGTTACAAAATATTTTATCAATAGACTTAAAAAATATGGTCCGGTTTTAGAATGCGTAGTAACTTTAACCGAGGAACTTGCATTAGAACAAGCAAAAAAAGCGGATGCTGAAATATCAAAAGGAAAATATAGAGGATTGCTTCATGGAATTCCATATGGAGTTAAAGATTTGCTAAGTACTAAAAAATATAAAACAACTTGGGGTGCTTTCCCTTATAAAGATCAAGTGATTGATAAAGATGCAACGGTAGTAAAAAAACTTGCTGATGCCGGCGCAGTGCTTGTTGCAAAGTTAACAATGGGTGCCCTTGCTTGGGGTGATGTGTGGTTTGGCGGCAAAACAAAAAATCCTTGGAATCTTGAACAAGGTTCAAGCGGATCATCTGCAGGACCTGCTTCTGCAACATCTGCCGGACTGGTACCGTTTTCTATCGGTACGGAAACTTGGGGATCAATTGTTTCTCCATCTACGGTCTGCGGAGTTAGCGGTTTACGTCCTACTTACGGCAGAGTTAGCAGAGAGGGGGCAATGGCTCTTTCCTGGTCAATGGATAAAATAGGACCGATTTGCAGAAATGCTGAAGACTTGGCAATAGTTTTTAACTCAATTTACGGACCCGATGGGATTGACCAAACATTGTTTGATTTTCCGTTCAATTATTCTTACGAAATTGATTTTAAAGATTTGAAAATCGGTTACCTTAAAAATGATTTTGATAAAGATTATCCATTTCATAAAAATGATTCATTAACACTTGCAAAATTAAAATTACTCGGAGCTTAACTTATTCCTATTGACTTACCTGAGCTGCCGGTTGAAAATATTTCCTTTATTCTTTCTGCTGAAGCCGGAGCTGCTTTTGACGAATTAACCAGATCTAATAAAGATGATTTACTGGTAAGGCAAATTAAAAATGCTTGGCCAAATGTATTTCGTTCGGCCAGATTTATTCCTGCGGTAGAATATATAAATGCGAATCGTATTAGGTTCTTATTAATACAAGAAATGCAAAAGATTATGGATGAGATTGATTTGTATATTGCACCTTCTTGGGTTGGGAATAATTTGTTGTTAACAAATTTGACCGGTCATCCGTGCGTTGTTGTACCAAATGGTTTTTCAGAGGAAGGAACACCAACAAGTATAACTTTTATAGGAAAGCTTTTTGATGAAGGAAAAATAATTGCTGTAGCTAAAGCATTTCAGGATGCAACAGATTATCACTTGAAACATCCAACATTAACGGAGAAGAAGTAAGCTAATTATTTTAAAGTCTCTGAATAATAGATTTGCCGATTATAAAAAATCAGATTAGTCAAAATCAATAATTCTATTTTATGATTAAAACTCCTTCATGGAATTCAAGCTTAAGTTGTTTTATCCCTTTCTTAATAGTTTTGGAATATAATTTTTGAGCTTCTTCGAGCAGTATTCCTGCTTTAAGAACCTCATCTAAGTTCCCATCGGCATTATCATCAATAAAAATTGATTCTTTAAATTGCCCTAAACTATTCCTTCTGTCAATTACTCTAAATTCTGCAAAATGTTCATTCCCATTAGAAGGAAAGCTTTTAATGGTAAAAGTATAATTCCCTTCGTTTAATTCATATTGTTTAGAATCTTTCTCAATTTCACTAAGTTTACCGGCTTTCTCCAGCAAGTTTAAACAATAGTCATAAACTTCTTGAGCTTCCGATAAACTCACATTTCCTTGGGTAATTTTATCCATTATTCTATCTTGATTCATATCTACTGCAATAAAATCTTTACCAATAAGTTGGTTGCAAGATCTGGGATTATCCGAACAGTATGTAGATCTGATTACATAACTTTTACCTTTGTATACAAAATCATATTCAGATACTTTCAAGTTACTTGACGAACAGCTAAAAAGCAGTGGTAATAATAGAATAAAAAATAGCAGAGGTTTAAATTTGTATTTCGAAGTATAATTTGAAGTTTTCATTTTAATTACTCCTTATGTTTATTGGGAAAACAATATTAATAGGAGCTTAATATTTTTTGAAATATACATTAATAATGTAACACATTAACCCAAAAAATCAAGTTATAATGCTAATAACAGTTAAGTTATCGGGATGTTAAAATTATTGTTTTTATAAATTGATTTGCTTACATGATAATAAATAGCAGCAAATGCTAACTTAATCCACATTATTGATATAATAATTCCAACTCCAAAAAACAGTAAACCAAGTATGGCAACAAATATTACTAAGAGTCCAATGGAAAAGATTGTGAACGAATAACCGGCTGTAATTCTCCAGCTTTCTTTAACTGCTTCAACTGCCTCCATTTTTTTATCGACAATTAAGTAAGGCACAAATGCAAGTTTACACGCAAAGATAATACCGGGTACAAAAATTAACATAAATCCAAATCCGACTATAACCGCAACTAATAAGTTTGCAAAAACGGCATTCCAATAATTTTGAAAAACAACAAACATATCCTTAACAGCAACTTTTTCATTTCTTATTGCTTTAAGATTTACAAATGAAATTCCGTATTCAAGAGGCCATTGAAAAAATAAAATAAAAGTTAAGCCTAAAAAAAGAGTTGCAGCAACGCCTTTAAGACTAAAAAATACTAAATCTATTGATATCGAATTTATCAGTTGAAAATCCGCATCATTATCAAAAATACCAATAGTGGGTAAAGTAATTAGAAAGGAAACAATACTTACAAGAAGCAGTTCTAAAAAGTATTTCCACATTTGTCGCCATGCAAAGCCGTAGCATGAAAAAGCTCCGTTACATGCTTGAATATTGCTTTCTTCGTTTTTAGTTTCAGGCGAATTCATTAAATTACCTAATTATTTATTGTACTGTTTTAGACGGCTTAATATAATTATTGTTCAGTATATAGAAATAGATACGAAGAATAAGTTTATTCAATAAATTTTACATTAGCATTAAGTACCACTTTAGTTTTAATAGAGTTAGTTACCAAACAATTCTGTTCAGCTTTGTGCATTAAGCGAATTGCTCGTTCTTCATTTCCACCTTGTTTAATTTTAAGTGTGGCTTTAAGTATTACCTCGGTAAATTGAAGTTTGGAATCCTCTTTATCTAAAATTCCTTCAGCTTTACATTCAAGTGTAACCCAGTCTAGTTTTGATAAAGTTGAAACTGCTCGAAAAGTCATTAAGAAACAATCGGCAATTGTTGCAACAAACATATCTTCCGGTGACCAAACATTACCCGGTCCGCCAAAATTTTTCGGGGGTGCGGTTTGAAAGGTTGGTAGGTTTTCTGATGAAATTTTATAAATACCATCTTTAACAGCATTTGTTTCAACTTTATAAATATGTGGAAGTGTAAAATTCTGCATAAATCAACTCACAATAATTTTAAGTCCATGTTATTACAGATTATCTTCATAATCAATAATTGTCATGCTGAATTCATTTCAGCATCTATTTAGAACTAATTTTATGGTCCAGATTCTGAAGCTATCTTGCTAATGTTGAGCAGGCAAGTTCAGAATAACTCTTTTGAGAAAACTTCAAGTCACTTTAATACAATCGAGTCTGCACTAATTGTAAATGCACTAAAATACCCAAAAGCATTATTACTCCAATTTGTTGTGGGGTTAGCAGGTGCAGTCGAACCAAACGGCCCGCGTGTATTTCTTGTAAGTGCATTTCTTAATGTTTTAAAATAAGTATCAGTTTGTTCATCAATAGATTTCATTTCAACTAAAATTTTATCACCGGATTTAAATTCTTCATCTCTAAAGTTGAAGAAAAAATAATCAATATAATTACCGTTTGTAAGTCTATCGTTATATAAGAAAATGTTATTAATTTTCTCCCCGTTTTTGTAAATATCAAACTTAGCGTAATCTTCTTGTTCCGGATTATCTTGAAAATATACATGAAGTTCAAGAACCTTTTTATTTTTGTTAAATGGTCGTGTTTCCAACGAATAACTTAAGCTGTCAATTACTATTGGTTTTGGTGCAAATGATTCAGCAATATATTTTTTGTTTTGGGAGTTTACTTCAATAGTATATTGATTTTCCGGGGTAGCAGTCAGTTCGTTGTTTAGGTAAAGTCCCGGAGAAATTTCTTCCAAAATATAAATATTATTTTGATTGTCTCTAATAGTAATTTCAGCGTTGGAAATTGTTTTATACGTGCCCGGATTATAAAAATCAGTTGACTGTGTAATTTTTACAAAATTATCATTCAGTGAATTTGTAAGATTTGCCTCAATAATTATTGCCGGATTTGTAGAATTTAAATCAAGCTCAATTATTTCTTCACATGAAGTAAATGTTAAAATTGTTAAAAATAATAAAGCAACAAGTTTCATTTTAGTTCTTTCTGTAAGTGAATTGTTATCTGTTATTTTCATTTTTTTTGTCTATCGTTTTACGTCTTACTTTGGCCTTTGGCTTAAAATCTAAAATTAAATGTAATTGAAGGTACAATTGAAAACAGTGCTAACTTAACTGCCTGAGTTTTAGTAGGATCATTTTCATTTTCCTCAAATGTAATTCTATATGCATTTTCTCTGGCGTAAGCATTGTAAATGGAAAAAGTTAAACTCATTTCATTTTCAGGTGAACGATTAAAATAATATGTCGCACCTAAATCTAACCGGTGATAATCAGGCATTCTTGAACCATTCCTATCCGTATATAAATTAACAGTTTGTCCGTCAATCTCATATTTACCGCTCGGAAAAGTTGCTGCAATACCGGTAGAGTAAACCCAGTTGGCAGATAAAGACCAGTTTTCACTAATATTATACATTGCAACCAATGAAACATCGTGAGTTTTATCTTGCCTCGCCGGGAAAGGATTACCAACATTAATTTCTTCAAATTTCCTTTCTGTATTTGATAATGTATAACTCAACCAACCTGTAAATTTACCAACCTTTTTTTCAACATAAAGTTCAAGTCCGTAAGACCAACCATTGCCGAAAACAAGTTGAGATTCAATAAACTCATTAAGAAAAATATCAGCACCATTTTTGTATTCAATTAAATTTTGCATATCCTTGTAGTAAAGTTCAATCGATGTTGCATATTCGTTATTATTAAAATTTCTAAAATATCCGACCGATACTAAATCTGAAACTTCCGGTTTAATTAGTGCAGTACTCGGCTGCCAAATATCCAATGGTGTAGATGTTGTAGCCGTTGAAAGCAAATGAATATTTTGAGTATTCCGTGCATAGCCTAATTTTACCGAACTGGTTTCATCTAATAAATAGTTAAGAGAAATTCTTGGTTCAAGATGGTTGTATGATTCAATAAGCTCACCACTTTCATATTCTTTTGTATCGGTTAAGTTTCCTTCATCGTCAAATGAATAAACTTTACCTTTGCCAATTAAATTGAAGGAAGAGAAACGAAGACCATAATTTAGTTTTAAAAGTTCTGATGCTTTCCACTCGTGTCCGATATAAATGTTTCCTTCAAATGCTAAATTATCATCTATTTTTTTTGAGTTGAAATTAGTGTTGCCTGAAACAGCAATTTCACCGGGAAGAAAGGTATGATAAACACCGTTTAACCCGAATTTTATTGTGTTGTTAGCATTAAAATAATATTGAAAATCCTGTCCGAGATTGATATCTCTAATTCCGGAGCTTATTGTTGTTGATTGCTCCGCATCCTCAATGTTAATATCATAATTATAATCACTGTATATTAAAGTAGTATTAGAGAACAACTTCTCACTGTAAATATGGTTCCACCTAAGTGTTGCTGTTGTGTTACCCCAATCAAACCCGAACTCATTATCAAAATTAAATACATCTCTGCCTGTATAACCTGAAAGAAATATTCGGTCGTTTTCTCCTAATCTGTAATTTAGCTTTCCGTTGAAATCATAAAAATAAAGTGCGGAATTTTCCAGTTTATCGTCTCCGAACAATGGAAAGAAAATATCTGCATAAGTTCTTCTTCCGGAAAAAATAAAAGAACCTTCGTTTTCAACAATTGGTCCCTCTACCGTTAATCTTGAAGAAATTAAACCAATTCCGCCGTTTACAGAATAATTCTTATTATTACCGTCTTTCATATTTATATCAAGTACGGAACTTAATCTTCCTCCGTATTCCGGCGGACTTATACCTTTAATAACTTTTGCACTTTTAATTGCATCGGAGTTAAACACTGAGAAGAAACCTAAAAGGTGAGAGGCATTGTAAACCGGTGCTTCATCCAAAATAATTAAGTTCTGATCGACCGATCCACCGCGCACGATAAAACCACTGTTGCCTTCACCGGAAGAAGAGATACCAGGTAAAAGCTGAATGGTTTTTAGAATGTCTTTTTCCCCAAAAATCACGGGTACTTTTTCAATTTCTTTCGGTACAATCTCTCGTGTACCCATACTAGTCGATTTAACATTCTCATCGGCTTTTTTATCAATAACCACAACTTCCCCCAAATTATAAGCAGTATTTTTGAGGTGAACATTTAATTTTTCCGACTTATTAAGATTAAGTGTAAAAGATTTCTTTTTGTATCCAACAAAGCTAAACTCAATAGTATATTTACCGGAAGGTACTGTTAATGAATAAAAACCATATTCATTCGAGCTTGTACCGGCAGTAAGTTCTTTTACAAAAATATTTGCACCAATTAGAGTTTCACCGGTATTTTTATCATATACAAAACCACTTAATGTAACCAAGGTTTGTTGGGCAAAAGTAGTGATTGAAGTTAACAGAACAGTTACGAGAATAGTAAAGAAAAAGTTACGCAATAATATATCCTTTCAATAAAATAATTATGTAAATTTAGACAGATAAGATGACTAAAAGTTTCACAATATAAAGAAACTTCTGAAAAAACCTAAATTTACTTTTGTTTATTTAATTTAATTATACTCAGTAAAATCGTAATGAGAAATAATCCTTTACTTTTAATAGCTGTTTTCAGTGCAATAATTCTTCTAATAGATTTTTACACTTTTAGAGGAGTTAAGAAATTAATTGCCGAATTAACGTCTTCGGTAAAAAGAATAATTACATTAACTTTTTGGATTCTTCCTATTTTAATTATTACCGGATTGATTTTTATAGTAGTATTTCAAAAGAGAATTCCTGCTGCACGGTTTACGGCATATTTTCATTTATTAAGTGGTTCATTCGTTTTGTTTTATGTGCCCAAGTTGGTTTTTATTTTATTTAATTTTTTCGATGATGTAATTTTGCTTGTTAAGAAAATACTTAAATCGAAAAGGAAATCTGCAAGTACTTCAAATAAAAATATTTCTCGTAGGAAATTTCTTAATCAAGTTGGGGTAATATTTGCGGGCATTCCCTTTATCTCAATCTTTTACGGTATTGCTTACGGAAGGTTTGATTTTACAATTAGAAAAGTAAAATTAAAATTGAAAAACCTTCCTGAGAAATTTGACGGATTGAGAATTGTTCAACTTTCGGATTTTCACTTGGGTAGTTTTGTAAACCATAAAGAAAAAATTGATGAAGTAATTAAAATTGCAAATGATTTAAACCCGGATTTATTACTTTTTACCGGAGATTTAGTTAATAATGTTTCTAAAGAAGTGGATAAATTTCACAGTTCACTTTCTAACTTAAAAGCAAAGTTGGGAAAATACTCAATACTTGGCAACCATGATTATGGCGAATATGTAAGGTGGGACAGTGAAAAAGCAAAAAAAGATAATTTAGAAAGATTAAAGAATTTACAAAAAGAAGTTGGGTTTGATCTTTTATTAAATGAATCAAGAGTAATTAAAATTGGTGATAAACAGATTTGTCTGATTGGAGTTGAGAATTGGGGGCTCCCGCCATTTCCGCAATACGGTGATTTGGATAAAGCGTTGGAAAATGTTGATGATTCTGATTTTAAAATTTTAATGACTCACGATCCAACTCATTGGGACGAACAGGTTTTAGGCAAGACAAATGTTGACTTATCCCTTTCCGGACATACACATGGTGCACAATTCGGTATTGAAATTCCGGGTTGGAGATGGAGTCCGGTAAATTTGCGCTATAAAAGATGGGGCGGATTATATTCAGAAGGGAAACAGCATCTTTACGTAAATACGGGAATTGGTTTTATCGGTTTCCCCGGAAGAGTTGGTATGCCGCCGGAAATCACTTTGATTGAGTTGAAGAAAAAAAGGTAGCCGCTGACCTGCTTGCAGCAGGCAAGTCTGCTGTATAATTATTAAAATTAACGCAAGCTAAAGCTTGCGGTTACAAAATAATCATGATGTTTCAATCAAGTCTATAATTAGAAATATTATTTTTTTATCCTAAAGTTATTTTATTTAAGTAAAATCATCTTTTTAACTTCAACAAAATCACCCGACGATAATTGATAAAAATATACTCCACTTGGTTGATTACTCGCATCCCAAGTAATTTCATAAGATCCGGGCTTTTGTTTTTCGTTAACTAGTGCTGCAACTTCTCTTCCGAGAATATCGTAAATTTTTAATTGTACATTAATCA
>JAJRZB010000410.1 GCA_024275455.1 Bacteroidota bacterium
AATGATGTATACGAAGTTGACGGTTTCTTGGGAATGTCATTTAATAGGGATATAAATTCTTTTAGAAACGAGACAATTATAAAATCCGACAGTAAAAAATGGAATAAACTTAAATTCGAATCGGATATTATTAACGATAGTTTTGAATTGGTAAAAGTTGATAATTCATGGTTTATAAATGGAAATAAAACTGATTCTGTTAAGACTGAAAAGGCATTAAGTTCATTTGCAAGACTAACAAATACCAACTTTGTTGATATTGAAAAAACAAAATTCCCGCCTCAAACATCTAAATTGATTATTGAACAAGAAGGTGATGAGCCAATAATAATAACAGCTTACCGGGATTCTTCTAACTATATAATTGAGTCATCGCTTAATCCGGAAAACTATTTTGACGGTAAAAAAGTAGGCGATAAAATATTTATTAAGAAAGAATCATTATTTTAGTTTTAATAAATTTATTCTCTGTGTAACTTTGTGGTGAGAATATTTTACCACAGAGAACACAGAGAAACGCAAAGCTAAAATAGAGAAAGGCTTTCCCCAAATGAAAATTGCAGTAATAAACGGCAGTGTTCAGCCAAAAAATTATACCGGTTATACACTAAAAATAATTAAGGATGAATTAAAGAAGAATAGTAACATTGAAGTAATAGAAATTAACCTTAAAGAATTTAACCTGCCTTTTCCCGGTGAAGCAATTGACAATGATGATTCGCCCAAATTACAAAGTCTCTTAAAATCATGCGATGCATTTATTCTCGGCACACCCGAATATAACGGAACTTTCACGGCAAAACTAAAGCTAATGATTGAAACTTCCGGCTATCCTTCGCCGATGAAAGGAAAACCGATAGGTTTAATTGGAGTTGCCAGCGGAGTTCTTGGTGCTGTAAAATCGTTAGAGCATTTAAGAAGTGTAACGGCGCATATCGGGGCTTTTACTTTACCAAGAGTAGTTTCCATTGCGGAAATTGAAAAGAAATTTGATGATGAGGGTAATTGTATTGATGGTGAAGTTTAAAATGAAATAAGAATTATACCAAAAAACTTAATTAAATATTTAACCCAAAATTTACAATAGAAAACAAATAATATATTTAAACCGAATTGGTTTTCGGATTTTCAACAGGTCCTCTCTTTGCTAAAGAGAGTATATAGGTGAGTTTTTTCAAAACAAATAATCCGAAATCCAATTTGGGCTTGGTATAGCATTATTACTGGAGCTTACAGGTGTAAATTTAGAGTTTATTTATTGTTGACTAATAATAAATGATTTTTTAACATTTTTTGCAAAGGTTCTGCCTAACGGGAGGATTGTATTATCTTTTAATTCAATTTCATATTTGCTTCCGGCATAAGAAAGAATACTTTTAACAAATCCCATGTTTACAATGTAAGCGCGATGAGTCCTTTCAAAATTATTTGGCAGAATTTTAATTATTTTATCTAAAGAAAGATTGTGAATTTTTTTTCTTCCATTATTTAAAACTATTTCCGAGTAATGTCCGGCGGGTTGTATATATACTATATCATGAATGGAAATCGATTCTATTTTATTCCCACGTTTTAAGAATAGAAATCTGGTTTGACTATTTAGCCTTGAAAGAGAGAAAAACCTATCCAAAGCCTTGTTCAACCGTTCTTGAAATAAAGGTTTTGGGATAAAGTCTATTACACCATACTCAAAAGCCTCTATTGCTCTTTCCGAATAAGCAGAGATTACAATTGTATAAAATGATTCTGTTGCTAAACCTTTTAATAAATTAAATCCATCTTCTTTATTTAGATTAAGGTCAAGAAAAAGAATCTCGAAATTCTCTTGTGCGATCAAGTTTTCCGCTTCGGATAATTTTTCTGCAAAATATATCTTAAATTCACTTCCTTTGCTGTGCTTGCGTAATAGTCTTTCCAGCCTTAAAGCAGAACTCTTTTCGTCTTCTAAAATTAAAACATTCATACAATTTCCTATTGAACAATAGTAATATCAGTAATCCAAACTGAATCATCTCCAAAATAAGTAAGTTCCCAATTATTATCGTAGCTTTCTGATAATTTCGATCTTATATATTTGTATCCGTTGCCTTCAATAATTTTTTCCGATCGTAAAAATTTGTTTTTTATTTTCATTTCGGAATCAAAATCCGGTACATCGCAATTTCCGCTATAGTTATTTATTACTCTAATATTGATTTTATTCCAATCGCTATTGTCTTCAAAAATAAAACAAATTTTACTTGAGTTAGTATGGTTGTGAGTAATTCCGTTTTCTACAATTGTATGCAGAACAGCGGGAGGAATTGATTGATTTATATTTTCAATTTTTGTTTTAATCAAATATTTTTTATGATGTCTGAACTCCATAATTTTAAGATGATTCTCGCAAAGTTTAAGCTCTTCTCTAATAGTTACAAATTTTTTGTCTGAAAATCTTAGGAACGTTCTGAATTCGTCTGATAATTCTTTTATAAATTTTAAGCCTTGTCTCGGACTTTCTTCGATCCATTCCAAAACAGCATTCAAAGAGTTCATAATATAATGAGGTTGAAGTGTTTTTTTTAACATTTCTGTTTCCAATCTTGCAGATCTTAATTCCGCTTGGTGTAATTGCTTAACTTTTTCAGCATCCAATCTTATTTTTCTTATAGCAAAAAATGTTGAGAGAACTATAAAGCTAATATCATTTAATGTAAAACCGTACCAAGTGTAGAGAACTGCAAAAATAATAAGCATAAATATTAATGATTGCAAAGCAGCAACTTTTTTCTTTATTGTAGCAACAACCAGCAAAGATATAGCCGGTAAAAAACCAACGAAGTAAAGATAAGCATCTGCAATATTAAAATAACTCATTAAAATAACGGCTGCGGCAGTTGGCAGTAAAAATATATAATTGTTTTTTATGTTAAACTCTTCAAAATAAAATATTGTTATGCCTATTAGTAATAAGACGTTTTGAATATCCCCAATGAGACTAATTATAGCATAATGATGGTAGGATATTAGTCCCTGAAGTAAAAAGACTTCATAAACAAGTGCTAATAAAATTGATGTTAGTAAAATGCTGAAATAAATAACTTGAAGTTTGCTGAATTTTAAAGGATTGGTAATAAACAAAAATAAGAATAAAAAGTGCAATATGACTAAAGCTAATAAAAAACCGTAAGCATACAGTTCTCTTCTAAATTGATAATCGGAATTTTCTATATAGATATCGTTAACAAAAATATCTTTTTCATCATCAATAAAAATTCTTAATGCCAATAAATTTTCATTAATAATCAGAGAATCGGGAATCATAAAATTTTTGGTAAAAACTCCATCGCCTGATTTCATGTCGGAACCTGAAATACAATTATTTCCGATGTAATGTCCGTTCCAATATACCTCGTAGGTACCAAAAACTTCAATAATAATTTGCTGCTTATCTAAAAGGCTATCACCCCCATCGGAATAAAACTTTGTTCTAATCCACAGATTTTCAGATTCATTATCAATATATTCTCCAAACAGTAATTCCCAGTTGCTGTCGTTATATTCCGGTAATTTCCATTCAAGCGAATCTCCGTAATTAAATTTTATTAAAGATTTCTGTAATAAAATTTCTTGTGCATAATTTACTCTTGAAATTAGAATTGTAAAAAACAACAGGCTAATTATTTTAAGAAATATTTTCGAAGATATATTCATCATTATAATAAACTTTAGTTTGTAAAATTTTCTGTTGCTATAAATAAAATACTTAAAAATCCTTTTTAAAGAGTTCTAATTTAGTTCATTTACCAAAAACATGAATTTAATTTAGAGTTGTTCGGGTAATATAAAGAGCAGTTTATAACAAAATATACAAATCTTGTGATATTGACCACTATCTTTCCCCAAATTATTTACGAAATATATATTATGATTTTTTTTAAAGTCACGCAACTTTAGAAAAATAACTTTTTTATTTAACATAAGGAAAACAATATGAGTAAAAAAACTACAATGTATGCATTGTTATTTATGTTAGCTTTTGCATTTTCTTCATCACATTTACTAATTGCTCAACAATTGAACAAAAAGCAAAATACTAAAAACCTTAATCTGAAAGAGTTGCAAGAAGTATTCAATAAAAAGTGGGAAGGTTATAATGTAGATAACGGCTACTATTTTGAAAACGGAAAAAGAAAAAAAGCTCCTAACTGGAAGATATTCAAAAGATTTGAATGGTACTGGGAATCCCGGGTAAATCCGCAAACCGGAGAATTTCCTCAGACAAATTCAGCAGCGGAATATGAAAAAGTAAAAAATACACTAAAGAAAGAAACCGCCTATAGTGAAAATTGGACTAACCTGGGCGTGAACAGTTCTGCCGGCGGTTATGCAGGTATTGGCAGAATTAATTGTATAGCTTTTCATCCTTCCGATGCCAATACGTTTTGGGTCGGTAGTCCGTCCGGCGGTATTTGGAAAACAACTGACGGAGGAAGTAGTTGGACTATTCTAAATAATAACGAAACAGTACTTGGTGTAAGTGATATTGCAGTAAGAAACGACTTTAGTACTTCCAATACTTTTTATATTGCAACGGGTGACAGGAATGATGGTAGTTCATCTACTTTAAGCGGTGGACAAGCTGCGGATAATGTAAGTGTTGGAGTTTACAAAACTACCGATGGCGGTGCTACTTGGAGTGCTACGGGTTTAACTTTTGCTAGAAGCAGCGGTTCCAGAATTATGAGACTGTTAATGAACCCTAATGATAATAATATTCTTATTGCAGCCGTAAGATCCAGCGCTTCAGCCATACAGGGCATTTGGAAAAGCACCGATGGCGGTGCAACCTGGGCTAGACAGGATGTAAATCCCATCGGAGATATGGAATTTAAACCGGGTGATCCGAATACAGTTTGGGCTACCACCTTTGGTTTTACTGATGGTTATTTTGTATCATCTGCCGATGGCGGAGAAACTTGGAGTTTCAGTAATGTTGTTACTAGTGGGTATAGATGTGAAATGGCGGTTACAGCAGCAAACTCCAATACAATATACATTCTTGGAGCATTAAGTTCCGGCGGTTTGGCTGGCGTTTACAAATCTACTGACGGAGGAACTACTTGGGCAAGAACCGATGACGGTACAAAAGCCATGTTAGGTTATAATGAAGACGGCTCAGGGACTAATGATGGACAAGGACTTTATGATTTGGCAATTGCCGCAGACCCGACAAATGCTAATGTTGTTTACATAGGCGGAGTGAACACTTGGAAAACTTCCGACGGCGGTTCTAATTGGACTTGCGTAACGTATTGGACAACCAGTTCCAATGGTATTCAAACAGTTCATGCCGATAAACATGCACATGCTTTCCAACCGAGCACAAACGTATTTTTCCAAGGGAATGACGGAGGTATTTACAAAACTACCGACGGTGGAACTACTTGGACGGATTTAACGAACGGAATGGTTATAAGTCAAATTTACAGACTTGGTGTTTCACAAACAGATGTAAATACTGTTATTAATGGTTTGCAGGATAACGGTTCTAAGCTATTAAAAAGCGGTACATGGAAAGATGCAACCGGCGGCGACGGAATGGAATGTATTGTGGATTACTCTACCACGCAGTACATGTATGCTACATATACGGAAGGTAAAATATATCGTAGTACAGATGGAGGAAATACTTTCCCGCTGCCTTATATTACTTCTAATATTCCCGGCGGGCAGCCAACCGGTGCTTGGGTAACACCTTATCTCCTTCACCCAACACAGCCGGCCACACTTTTTGCCGGATTTGATAAAGTTTGGAAAACTGACAATAGAGGCGATAGTTGGACAAGTGCTTCTCCGGTTTTAAGTTCTACTCAAAAACTAAGATCCCTCGCCATTGCACCATCAAATGGTGATGTTCTTTATGCTGCAGATAAGACTAACATGTGGAAAACAACAGACGGCGGAGCAAATTGGTCTG